>NZ_CP135033.1:300000-509028 GCF_039394605.1 Buchnera aphidicola (Kurisakia onigurumii)
ATTTGTGGTAATCAAGAAATTAATTGAAATTTATTAATACGATAAAATGAAATATATGCAGTAATAATTTTTTAATAGAATATTATATCATGTATACAAAATTTTTTTATCAGTAAAAATTTATATTTTTATTAAAAATAATATTATTTTTAAAATAAAAAAATTATTTAAAATATATAGAGTATAATGATGTAATCAATTTTTAAAAAATGATCACAATATTTTAGAGATTAATTTTAATGATCAAAATACTAAATTCCGTTACATTTATATTAATTAGACAAGATGATATAAATCAAAGAATAGATAATTTTTTATTTAAAAAATTTAAACATATACCTAAAAGTATGTTTTATAAAATTTTAAGAAAAGGAAGAATTCGAGTAAATAAAAAACGAGTATTATGTAAATATAAACTTCAAGAAGGTGATAGAATTCGTATTCCTCCTATTAATAATGTTATTATAAAAAATAAAAAAATAATTATTTTTAAAAAAATATTTGATTTTTTAAAAAAAAGTATTATTTATGAAGATCCTTATTTTTTTATTATTAATAAACCTTCCGGAATTGCAGTTCATGGAGGAAGTGGTTTAAAATTTGGAATAATAGAATATTTTAGAAAAATATATTGTCATATTCCTTATTTAGAATTAGTACATAGATTAGATCGAAATACATCAGGAATTTTAATTATTTCTAAAAAAAAATCGGTATTACGAGAATTACATAAACAATTAAGAGAAAGAAGAATAAAAAAATGTTATTTAACTTTAACACATGGTAAATGGAACAAAAAAAATAAAAAAATATCTCTCCCTTTGCTAAAAAAATTTTTACATAATGGAAAAAAAAATATTATTGTTCATAATGAAGGAAAAACTTCTATAACTTATTTTAAAATTAAAAAAATATATAATAATTGTACTCTAATGTATGCTTTTCCTATTACTGGAAGAACACATCAAATTCGAGTACATGCATCTAATTTAGGTTATCCTTTATTATTTGATTTAAATTACGGTAATAGCGATTTAGACAAAAAAATATCTCTAAATATTAAAATAAATAAAAAATTTTTTTTACATGCGTATAAAATTCGTTTATTTCATCCTATTAAAAAGAAAGAAATAGTTTTTAAAGCAAAACTAGAAGATAGATTTCAAAATTATTTGAAAACTTTACAATAAATTTTAAGTATAAAAATATAAAATAAACATTTTACAAATTAACTATTGTAGTTATACTTTATTAAAAGTAGAATGTATTTATTTAAAAAAAGGATAATATAATGGCTGTTCAAAAAAGTAAACCTACTAGATCAAAAAGAGGAATGAGAAGATCGCATGATAAATGTTATATAAATAACATTTCTATAGATAAACATACTCAAGAAA
Source organism: Buchnera aphidicola (Kurisakia onigurumii) (assembly GCF_039394605.1). Taxonomy (NCBI): domain Bacteria; kingdom Pseudomonadati; phylum Pseudomonadota; class Gammaproteobacteria; order Enterobacterales; family Erwiniaceae; genus Buchnera; species Buchnera aphidicola. Next base: position 301,398 of record NZ_CP135033.1, read on the forward strand.
AACATATTAGACATCACATTACTAAAAATGGTTTTTATAAAGGAATAAAATTTATTGATTTTAAATAAATTTGATTTATAAGAATAAAAAATTTATAAAAATATATATTAAAAATATAATATCACCTATTTAATATTTTAAAATTTCAATATGAATTTTTCTATGATATTTCCAGGACATAGTGTAATTAAATGTTCTTCTTTAAAAAAATTAAATTTAGACAATAATATAATAAAAAATACTTTTGATAAAGCTTCTGATTATTGTAATTTTAATTTTTGGAAATTAATAAAAGATGAAAATGTTCATCAAGCTATTAAAAAAAAATATTTTCAAATTATGATCATGATTAGCTCAGTTGCAATTTATAATTTTTGGAAAAAAAAAATAATAAAAAAACCAGTATTTATGTTAGGACATAGTGTAGGAGAATATTCAGCTTTAGTATGTTCGAATTCTATTTCTTTTTTTGATGCTATTTCAATATTAAAATTTAGAGAAAGAATTATGTATGACACTATGAAGATTAATTCAGGTATAATGCAAGTGGTAATAGGTTTAAAAAAAAAAAAAATAGAAAAAATATGTTCATTACTTAATAAAAATAATCATGTTGTATCTATCGCAAGTATTAATTCTAAAAATCAGATAGTAATATCAGGAAAAAAATCATCTGTTATACTAGCATCTACAATGTGTAAAAAATATGGAGCATATAGAATTATCACATTACCCATTAAAATTGCATCACATTGTATTTTAATGAAAAATGCTTCATTTTTATTAAAAAATTTTTTGAAAAATAAAAATATTAACTTACCTAAAAATGTTGTTATTAATCCAGTACATGTTTCACAATATAATTGTATAGAAAATATCAGAAAATATTTATCTAAACAATTAACTTCTGTAATAAAATGGAGTGATAGTATTAATTATATAATAAATAAAAAAATTACTATATTTTTAGAAATAGGAACTAGTTATATTTTAACCCATTTAAATAAAGAATATAAAAATATATATACTATACCTATTAATAATTATAAAAATTTTTTATATGCAAAAAAAAAAATATATGATAAAAAATACATTTTATAATAAAAAAATTGCTTTAATTACTGGAGCTAATACAGGTATAGGAAAAGGAATCTCTAAATACTTTATTAAAAAAAATATTTTTGTTATTGGAACTTCTACTTCTGATATTGGAGTAAAAAAAATAAAAAAAAATTTAAAAAATAATGGATATGGTATAAAATTGAATTTATTAGATTATAAATCTATCAATAAAATAATAGAAAAAATTTATACTAAATTTGGAACAATTGATATATTAGTTAATAATGCTGCTATTAAACATGATAATTTACTAATATATATGACAGAAAAGGAATGGAATGATGTAATTAATGTTAATTTAACTTCTTTATTTTATATATGTAAAAATATAGTAAAATTTATGATAAAAAAAAAATCAGGAAGAATTATTAATGTTAGTTCTGTAGTTGCAGATATAGGAAATATTGGACAAACGAATTATTCAGTTTCAAAAAATGGATTAATTAGTTTTAGTAAATCCCTTTCTTTAGAGGTAGCTCGTTTTGGAATCACTGTGAATACTGTTTCTCCAGGTTTTATTAATACAGGTATGACAAAAAATCTCAATTTATTACAAAAAAAAAACTTTTTATCTACAATACCCATGAAAAGATTTGGAACAGTAGAAGAAATTAGCAGTGTAATTTTTTTCTTATCTTCTTCACAATCTTCATATATTACTGGTCAAACAATATATGTAAATGGAGGAATATATTCAAATTAATACATTAATATAACAATATCATGGAAAAAAAGTAATGAAAAATATTGAAAAAAAAATTAAAAAAATTATTTCAAAACAATTTGGAATAAAATACGATACTATTCTAAATAATTTTTCTTTACGAGATGATTTAAAAGCAGATTCTTTAGATCTTGTAGAATTAATTATGAATATTGAAGAAAAATTTAAAATTGAAATATCTGATGAAGAAGTAAGTAATTTTGATACTATTTCTTCTATTTGTATTTTTTTAAAAAAAAACAAAATAAAAAAATAAACAATATTTCATATTTATAAAAAAATATATTTTTAATTAAAAATTTTTATATTAAATAAAATTAATAAAAACAAATACAATTTTTAAAAAAAATAAAAATTATTCACATAAAACAAAAATATTTAAAAATTATTTCATTTTTTATTTTTTTATTTTAAAAATATTATATTTTTAAGTATAAACTTTATTTAAAAAAAATGATAAAAAACAAATTTATTGTTGTAGAAGGAATTGAGGGATCAGGAAAAACTGAAGCTTGTAAAATAATTTATGATTATTTATATAAATATGGTATTACGAATACTATTATAGTAAGAGAACCAGGAGGTACTATTATTTCTGAAAAAATAAGAAAATTAATTATCTCTAATTATAATGATGAATCGTTAAATAAAGAAACTGAACTATTATTAATATACGCAGCAAGAGTTCAATTGGTAAAAAAAATAATTCAACCAGCTTTAAAAAAAGGTTTAATAGTAATTGGAGATCGGCATCATTTATCATCTTTAGCATATCAAGGAGGAGGATTAGGAATTAATAAAAAAAAAATTTCTAGTTTAAAAAAAATGTTTATCAAAACATTAAACCCTCATTTGACAATTTACTTAGATGTAGATCCTAAAGTTGGATTAAGTAGAGTGAATCAAAGAGGAATAAAAGATAGAATTGAAAATAAATCAATAAAATTTTTTACTAAAGTACGAAATACTTATTTAAAATTAATTAAAAATTGTCCTACAATAATAACTGTTAATACTATGCAAAAAAAAAATTTGGTTCGTAATAATTTGGAATTAATCATTAAAAAATGGATTAATTTATAATGAAAATAAAATGGTATCCTTGGTTAAGTATACATTATCAAAATATTATTTTTAAATATAATAAAAAAATTTTTAATCCTGTTTTATTAATGGAAACACCAAAAAAAATTGGATCTTTTGAATTAATCTGGGCTTTAAGTACATGGATGTTATGTACTAGTAAAATTGGTATGAAATTTTGTAAAAAATGTTTAGGTTGTTGTCTAATGTTTTCAAAAAGTCATCCGGATTGGTATTTTTTAGATGCAGATAATAAAAAAATTGATGCAGTTAGCACAAGATCGATTATACAAAAAATATTTAATACACCTCAACAAGGAGGTTTAAAAATAATATATTTAAAAAATCCTTTTAAATTTAGCTCTTTTATTAGTGATTCTCTTTTAAAAATATTAGAAGAACCTCCTAATAATACATTTTTTTTTATCACTAATAATGAACCTTTAAAACAATATAAAGATACTTTATATAGCAGATGTGTAAAATACAAAATAACACAGCCTGATAAAAAAAATAGTTTGATATGGTTAAAAAAAAATACTTTATTTGAAAAAAAAAAATGTTTAATTGCTTTAAAAATTAGCAATTATTCTCCCATTTTAGCAAAAAATATATTAAATAGTAATTTATGGCAAGAAAGATATGATTTATTTAAAAAATTCTATAAGCTGATAAAAACCAATTTATTTTTAGATTTATTGCCATTGATAAATACAAAAAATTATTTGTTAAAAATAGAATGGATTAACTGTATTTTTTTAGATTCTTTAAAGTATTACTATAAATTATATAAAAATATACAAAATATAGATCAAATCAAATTAATAAAAAAATTATATAAAAATTTTTCAAAAAAATCATTAAACGAAAAAATTCAGTCTTTATTACGTTGTAAAAAAAAATTATTAAAAAAAATAAATATTAATTCTGAATTAGTCATATTACAAGAATTAATAAAATGGAAAATTAATAATTAGTATTAAATTATTGCAGAACAAGAAAGGTTTTATTATGATTTTAATCGATTCTCACTGTCATTTACATCATTTAAAAAAACAAAAAATTAAAAATTGTGAAATCAAAAAAATTATACAAGAGGCTAATAAAAAAAATGTAAAATTTTTTTTAAATGTCTCTGTTTCTATAAACGATTTTCATAAAATGATTTCAAAAATATCTGATAACAAAAATATTTTTTATTCTTGCGGTATTCATCCTTTATATGTAAAAAAAAATATTTTTAATATTTCTGAATTAAAAGAAATTTTAAAAATAAAAAATGTTATTGCAGTAGGAGAAACAGGTTTAGATTTTTATAAAAATACTAGTAATAAATTATTACAAGAAAAAAATTTTGATATGCATATAAATTGTTCTTTTGAAACAAGAAAACCTATAATAATTCATTCGCGAAATTCAAGTACAGAAATAATAAAACATTTAAATAATAATAAAAATAAATTATGTTCAGGGGTATTACATTCTTTTACTGGTAATTTAAGTTTTGCGAAAAAATTATTAGATTTAGGTTTTTATATTTCATTTTCTGGTATTATAACGTTTAAAAATTCTGAATATTTAAGAAAAATATTACAATATATACCGTTAGATCGTTTATTAATAGAAACTGATTCTCCTTATTTATCTCCTATTCCTTACCGAGGTAAAGAAAACAAACCTATATATCTTTATCAAATTGCAAAATGTATTGCATCTTTAAAAAATATATGTATGGAAAAACTTTCTGATTCGATAAAAAAAAATTTTATTACACTTTTTAATGTTACTTTAAAAAAATAATTTTATACTATATAACATAAAATCATTTTTTAAAAATTATATTTTTTTATTTTAAATATATAAAAATCTATTTTAGGAAGTTAATTAATATGTTTAAATACACTTTTGCAAATCTTCAAAAAATAGGAAAATCATTAATGCTTCCTGTTTCTGTTTTACCGATTGCCGGTATTTTATTAGGTATAGGTTCTGCAAAATTTAATATTATACCTGATGTAATATCTTTAATTATGGTTGAAGCAGGAAGTTCAATTTTTACAAATATGCCTATAATATTTTCTATAGGAGTTGCATTAGGTTTTACTAAAAATGATGGAGTCGCAGCTTTAGCATCAGTTATTTCATATGGAATTATGATTAAAACTATAACAGTTGTTTCTCCTATTATATTACATATGTCTTTTTTAAAAATACAACAAGAGCATTTGATAGATACAGGTATTTTTGGAGGGATTATTATTGGTATAGTATCGGCTTATATGTTTAATGTATTTCATAAAATACAAATGCCAGAATATTTAGGATTTTTTGGTGGAAAAAGATTTATTCCTATAATATCAGGATTAGTATCTATTTTTTTAGGAATATTACTTTCTTTAATATGGCCACCTATCGGAAAAATAATAAAACATTTTTCTGAATGGTCGGCTTATCAAAATCCATTATTAGCATTTGGTATTTATGGTATAGTCGAACGTGCATTGGTACCATTTGGTCTACATCACATTTGGAATGTTCCTTTTCAAATGCAAGTAGGAGAATTTCATAATTCTTTAGGTCAATATTTTCATGGAGATATAGCTAGATATATGGCTGGAGATGAAACAGCAGGAAAGTTATCTGGTGGTTTCTTGTTTAAAATGTATGGTCTTCCAGCTGCTGCGATTGCTATATGGCATTCTTGTAAAAATAAAAATAGAAAAAAAGTAGGAAGTATCATGCTTTCTGCAGCATTAACTTCTTTTTTAACTGGTATAACAGAACCTATTGAATTTTCTTTTATGTTGACAGCACCTATTTTATATATATTACATGCTATTTTATCTGGATTAGCATTTTCTATTTGTATATTTTTTAATATGCGTTCAGGAACTAGTTTTTCACATGGATTTATAGATTTTATAATATTAAGTGGACATAGTAATAAAATATGGTTATTTCCAATAATAGGTATATTATATGGATTAACTTATTATTTTTTATTTTATTTTTTAATTACTAAATTAAATTTAAATACTATTGGAATGGAAGATAAAAAAATTAGTTCTAGTATAAAAACTAAAGATATACCAATAATAGTTCCTAAAATAGTATCATATTTGGGAGGAAAAAATAATATATCTAGTTTAGATGCTTGTATTACAAGATTAAGAGTAACAGTATTTAATATATCTAAGATAAATGAACAAAAATTAAAAAATATAGGAGCTTCTGCAATATTTATATCTGGTTTAGGTATACAAATAGTATTTGGAACCAAATCAGATAATATTAAGACAGAAATAGATATATTTATTAAAAAAAATAAATAAATTAAATTATATTGAATTATTTTAAATCATTTTTTAAAAAATTTTCATAAAGGGGTGAGTAAATAATCACTCGCCCTAAAATATTTTTTAAATTCAAATAATTTTTACAATAAGAGTTATATCATGAAAAAAAATAATATTTTTACTCGAATAATTAACAAACAAATAAAATCAGATATATTATATCAAGATGATATTATTACAATATTTAAAGATATTTTTCCAAAATATCCTGTACATGTTTTAATTGTTCCTAATAAAAAAATAAAAAATTTAAATGCTATAAATAATACAAATCAAAATATACTAAATCATATGCTTATTCATACTATAAAAATAGCAAAAAAATTAAAAATTCATAAAACTGGTTATAAAGTTTTAATAAACTGCAATAAAGGAGGAGGACAAGAAATACCTCATTTACATATACATTTAATGGGAGGTGTAAAAAAATAAAAATACTTTTTATATTATTTCATTAATTTTTCATTGATAATTAAAAATTAGCATTATTTACTGTTCTAGGAAAAGGAGTAACATCTCTTATATTATTTATTCCTGTAATATACATTAATAATCTTTCAAAACCTATTCCAAAACCAGCATGAGGTACAGTTCCATATTTTCTTAAATCACGATACCACCAATAATCTTCTTTGTTTAATTGCATTTCTAACATTCTTTGATCTAATTTAAACAATTGATCTTCTCTTTCTGAACCTCCTATTATTTCTCCTACATAAGGAAAGAGAACATCCATAGCAGCAACAGTTTTTTTATCTTTATTTAATTTCATATAAAATGCTTTTAAATCTTTGGGATAATTTATAATAACAATAACAGATTTAAAATATTTTTCTGAAAGATATTTTTCTTGATCAGAAGATAAATTATGTCCAAAAATTATTTTTTTATTTGAAAAATTATAAAATTTATTTAAAATTTTAATTGCTTCTTTATATTCGATAATAATAAAACCATTTTTTATGAATGACAGTAATCTGTTTTTTAAATCTGTTTTTAAATAATTTGATAAAAAAAATATTTCTTCTTCATTAATTTTTAAAACATAAGAAAAAATATTTTTTAATAAATTTTCAGAAAAAATAATAATATCTTGTAATATATGAAAAGAAGTTTCTACTTCTAACATCCAAAATTCAGATAGATGTCGACTAGTATTAGAATTTTCTGCTCTAAATATAGGTCCAAAAGTATAAACTTTAGATAAAGAAGAAGAATATGTTTCTAATGTTAGTTGACCTGATACACTTAAAAAAACTTTTTTAGAAAAAAAATATTTAGAATTATAATCTTTTTGTATATTTTTTTTTGTAGAAATATTTTTTTTAGATGATATCGTAAACATAGAACCAGATCCTTCTGCATCAATACTAGTTATAATAGGAGTAGGTATCCAAAAATATTTTTTTTCAAAAAGAAAATTATGCATACTATGTAAAACAGAATTTCTAATTCTCGATATAGAAGATATAATATTTGTTCTTGATCTTAAATGACTGACATCTCGTAAATATTCTAAAGTATGTTTTTTTGGAGATATAGGATAAGTATTATTATTTTTTATCCATCCAAAAATTTTTATTTTATCAGCTAATAATTCATATTTTTGTTTTTTTCCTGTAGAAAAAATTAATTTTCCATTAATACATATTGAACAACCTGTACTTAGTTTTAATATTTCAGAAAAATAGTTTTTTAAATTTTTTTTTGCGATTACTTGCAAATCAAAAATATGAGAACCATCAGAAACATGAATAAAAGATAATCCTATTTTTGAATCACGTTTACTTTTTATCCAACCATTTATTTTAATTTGACTATTAATTTTTATACAATTATTGTGTATATCTGATATTGATACTGAAATCATTTTAATTTCCTAATAATTAAAATTTATTTAAAAATATAAAAACAGAAAAATTTTAATATAATTTTACAAAACAAAAATTTATTTTTGAAAATATTAAAAAATATATTTTTATTAAAATTTTATAAATAGTATTTATATATAATAAAAGTATATATATAATTATAATATATTTTCTATCATACATTTTTTTGAACAATATTTATTAAAATTTGTATTGCAACTTATACATTGAATAAACAGAAGATTGCATTTACTATTTTTACAATTGAGATGCTTGTTACAAGCAATACCGCAATTATAGCATTTACCTAAAATATCATGAGTGATTTTTTCTGATATTCTTGCATCAAAAACAAAATTAATTCCTTTAAAATATGATTTTAAATTTTTTTTTCTTATTTTATTTACGTAATTTAAAATTCCACCTTGTATTTGGTAAATTTTTTTAAATCCAAAATGAATTAATAAAGATGTTGCTTTTTCGCATCTTATACCTCCAGTACAATACATTACAATTTTTTTATTTTTTTTTAATTTTTGTATATAATTAATTAATTCTTGTAATTGCTCTCTGAAAGTATTATATGAAAAATTTATTGATCGTATAAAATGACCAACTTCATATTCGTATCGATTTCTTATGTCTATAAAAATAACATTTTTTTCATGTATAATTTTATTAACATGTATAGGATCAATATATATTCCTTTTTTTTTGTAATCTAAATTTGGAATATATAAATTATCTGCAACAATTTTTTTACGTACTTTTACAGATAATAACCAAAATGCATTATCTTTATTTTCTATACAGTGATTAAAATGTATATCTTTGAAATTATTATTAAATTTAATAAGAAAATATTTCATTTTTTTATAATTTTTTTCAGGTACACTGATTTGTGCATTTATTCCTTCTGAAGATATATATATCCTACCTAAAATATTTAAATTATTAAAAAATTTATAAATAAAATTTCTAAATTTTGTAGTATTTACAATACTAAAATATTTATAAAAAGATATAATCATATATTTTTTTTTTCTATTTTCATTATTTTCTTTTAATATTTTTCTTGAAAGAGTGTTATACAAATTTGTCATTTTGGAATACTCTACATAATACAAATTTAGTTAATAATATTTTTAATTATATAAAAATTTTTTATTTACATTATTAGTAATAATACTAATATTCAACATCACTTAAATACAAGTATTTATATATTATTTTTTAACATTAAATTTTTTTTATTTTTTTTTAATAAAATTAATTTTTCTTTTTCTTTTTTTATTACGATTAATGGAGCTTTATTTAAAAAATTTTTATTTAATAAATTTAATTCAATACAATTAATTTTTTTTTGTATTTTTTTGATTTTAATATCTAATTCTTCACTAGAATAATTATTCTTACATTTATCAAATAAAATAAAAATTTCTATTTCATTATCAATTATATTGCTACTATAATGTAAATTATTTATATTTTTATCAAATAAAATTATTTTTTTAATAAAAGCTATTTTTTGAAAATATTTTTTTCTTTTAGATAAAATTTTTTTTATATTATTATTATTACTTTTATAATATAAAGTGATTAACTTACGATAACTAATATTACATTGAGAACGTAAATTTCTTAAAGATTTAATAATTTTTTTAAACCAATACATATCTTGTAATATTTTTGTATCTAAAAAAAATTTTTTATATACAGGAAATTTTTCTAACATAATTGTATGATAAGTTATTTTTTTTAAATTTTTTACTTTTTCCCAAATACTTTCAGTAATAAAAGGAATAATAGGATGAGATAAACAAAGTATGTTTTCTAGTACATAAATCATACAATCTCGAGTTGATTGTAATTTATTTTCAGAATAAATTAATGTAGATAATTTTACCAATTCTAAATACCAATCACAAAATTTATTTTTAATAAAATCAAAAATTAACATAACTATGTTATCAAATCTAAATATATCTATTTCTATTTTAAATTTTTTTATTAATTCATTTAATTCTATTAAAATCCAATGATCAAAAAAATATAATTTCTTTGGAATAAATTTTTTTGATATTTTTTTATTTTGATTATATAAAATAATAAATCGACTTGCATTCCAAATTTTATTACAAAAATTTCTATAGCTTTTTAATCGGTTCATATCCCATATAATATTACGAGTAGGAGCAGCTAAAGATGCAAATGTTAATCTTAATGCATCAGTTCCATATGATTTAATTCCTTTAGGAAAAGATTTTTTAGTTCTAATAACTATATCGTGTACTAAATCAGTTTTTATCATATTTTTTGTTCTTTTTTTAATAAGATTAGGTAAACTTATTCCATCAATCATATCAATAGGATCAATTACATTTCCTTTAGATTTAGACATTTTTTGACCTAATTCATCTCTTATTAATCCTGTGATATAAATTTTTTTAAAAGGAATTTGAGAATTTTTTTTAGTATCTTTAATCAAATAAAGAGTAAGCATAATCATTCGTGCAATCCAAAAAAATATGATATCAAATCCACTTACTAAAATATTACTAGGATGAAAAATATGTACTAAATTATTTTTGTTTGGCCAACCTAAAGTAGAAAAAGTCCATAAAGAAGAAGAAAACCATGTATCCAGTACATCTTTTTCTTGTTTTAAATAAACTGTATCAGAAATATTATATTTATTTCGAACTGTTAATTCATTTTTTCCAACATAAATATTTTTTTCTTTATCATACCAAATTGGAATTCTATGACCCCAAATTACTTGTCTGGAAATACACCAATCTTGTATATTATTCATCCAAGAATAATATAATTTTTTGTATTTTTTAGGAAAAAATAAGATTTTTTTTGTTTTTACGACATGAATTGCTTTCTTAGCTAATTTTTTAGTTTTTACATACCATTGAGATGTTAAAATAGGTTCTATAATAGCATTACTTCGATCTCCGTATGGAATCATAGTTTCTATTTTTTTTACATTTTCTAATAAATTTATTTTTTTTAAAATTTTTAATATTTTATTTCTAGCTTCTTTTTTTTCTAACTTTTGTAAAAAAATTGGAACACAGTTGTTATATTCAGTAGATTTTATTCCATTAAAATCATATATGTCTAATTTTTTTTTAATTTTTAAATTAAACGTAAAAATATTAATCATCGGTAATTTATGTCTAATTCCAATAGAATAATCATTAAAATCATGACCAGGAGTAACTTTTACACAACCTGTTCCTTTTTTAATATCCACATATTTATCGAAAATAATAGGAATAGATCGATTAACAATAGGAACAATAACTTTTTTACCTATCATATTTTTGTATCTAGAATCATCAGGATGTATTGCAATAGCTGTATCACCTAATAACGTTTCTGGACGTGTAGTTGCAATAGTAATATATTTTTTTTGATTATTTATTTTTTCTGATTTATTGTTATTTTCTATTTCATATTTTATATACCAAATATTTATAGAAGCATTATGCATATCTACTTCTAAATCAGATATTACACTGTTTAATTTAGAATCCCAATTTGATAATCTTTTACCTTTATAAATTAAATTGTTATTATATAAAATAATAAATGCTTTATTTACTGCATTCGAAATTTTTGGATCTAATGTAAAACAATTTGAATTCCAATCTACAGAACTTCCTAATCTTCTAATTTGTTTAAAAATAGTTTTTTCTTTTTTTTCTTTCCATTCCCATATTTTTTTTAAAAAATATTTTTTTGTATGAGATATATTATATATTTTTTTTTCTTTTAATAATTTTTTTTCTACTAATATTTGAGTAGCTATTCCAGCATGATCTGTACCCATTTGCCATAATGTATTTTTTCCTTTCATTCTATTATAACGAATTAAAATATCAATGATAGTATATTGAAAAGCATGTCCCATATGTAAACCTCCAGTAATATTAGGAGGTGGAATAACCATATAAAAACTTTTTTTATTAGAATTTTTTTCCGGAGAAAAATAATTATTTTTTTCCCAAAAAGAATAAATTGACTGTTCTATTGTATTCGGTATATAAACTTTATCCATTTTTATATTCTTTATATAGTTAAAACTAGTTATTGAAATTTATATTTCATATTAAAAAATTTATAAAATAATAATAAAATTTTATACATATTAAATTGATAAAAATATTTTTTTTAAAATATTTTATTTTTTTAAAAAAAATAAAATTTTTAAAATATTAAATCAATTTTTTATAAATATTTTATGATTATTAAGTAAAATTTAAATATTAATAATTTTTACTAAAATTAATATAAAATATATAAAAAATATAATTTATAAAATGAAAATAGTAATCTTTATAAAAATTAATTATTTTATTTTAAATAAAAATATTATTTTCAAAAAAATAATCTTAATAACATATAAATTTATATTTTTTTTATAAAATTTAATATTTTTAAATAAATATATTGATATAAAAGTTATTTTTTTTATATTTTTTTTATATATATTTTTTTGTAAATGTATCAATATTCTGTTATTAATGTTTTTTTAATTCTCTATTGTATAAATATTTTTTATTTTTTAAAATTTTTTATATTTAATAGAAATGCACCTTGGAAGTAAAAAAATTAAGAAGTAATATTTGATAAAATTTTATTTTTAATGATCTATTTAATATTATATGTTTATTTATATATATAAAATAATAAAAAAATAAAAATTTTTGATATAAATAATTTTATTAATTAAATTTTTATTATTTTTACAAATATTAATAGTTATAAAATTATTTTAAAATAATTATTACAGACAATAAAATTTTTTTATATTTTTATTATATATTAAATATATTGTTAAATAAAAATATATTTTTTAAATAAATTATAATAAATTTTTAATCATTAAATAAAAAATAAATTAATTATATTAATATAAAAATATTTATAAAAAATTTTTTTATAAAAAATATTTTAATATTTTTTTTTAATATTTTTTAAAAAAATATTAATTAAAAATTTTATTTTACTAATATAAATTAAGAAGGTATTAATGCAAAGCTTATATAAAAAAAATTTTTTAAAATTTTCTGATTTTACAAAATTAGAAATAGAAAAAATATTAAATTTTTCTATATTTTTAAAAAACAAAAAAAATAAAAATAAAGAAATTCAATATTTAAAAAATAAAAACATATTATTAATATTTGAAAAAGAATCTACTAGAACTAGATGTTCTTTTGAAGTAGCAGCATCAGATCAAGGTGCATATACCAGTTTAATTCAACCAGGTGATTCTCATATTAATGATAAAGAATCTATACAAGATTCCATATATTTTTTTAATAGAATTTATGATGGAATACAATATAGAGGAAAAAATCATGAAACAGTTGAATTAATGTCAAAATATTCTCAAATTCCAATTTGGAATGGACTAACTGAAACGTTTCATCCGACACAATTATTAGCAGATTTATTAACAATAAAAGAATATACTAAAAATAAAGAATGGAATGAGATCACATGCGCTTATATTGGAGATGCTAAAAATAATATATGTAATACATTATTAGATGCAGCAGGAGTAATAAATTTTAATTTAAATATTATATCACCAAAAAATCTATCTCCTAATGAAAAAATGTTAAAAATATGTAAAAAAAAATCTAATAAAATTAATGGAAAAATATTGTGTACTCATGAAATACAAGAAGGAATTCATAATGCAGATTTTATATATACTGATGTATGGGTTTCTATGAATACTCCAGTAATAGAATGGAAAAATAGAATTAATTTATTAAAAAAATATCAAATAAATAAAAAAAATTTATCTTGTGCAAAAAAAGAGGTTAAAATTATGCATTGTCTACCTTCTTTGCATGATATGAACACAAATATTGGAAAAAAGATAATAAAAGAAAATAATTTATATGGTGGAATAGAAATTACAGATGAAATTTTCCAAAAAAATAAAAAAATTATTTTTGATCAAGCTGAAAATAGAATGCATACAATTAAATCATTAATAATTTCTACTATAAAAAAAATTAAAATAATAAAAAAAAAATTAAAAATACAATATTTAGAAATTATATAAATTTTATGAACAATAAGAGAAATATTATTTATGTCAAAAATTATTATTAAAACAAAAAAATCCCCTATACCTATAGGACCTTATAGTCAAGGTGTTCAAAAAAATAACTTTATTTTTATTTCTGGTCAGATTCCGATACAAAACGAATCAAATTATATACCTGATGATATTAAGGATCAAACTAAATTAGTTTTACTATATATTGAAAATATTTTAAATAAAGCTAAACTAAAAGTTCATAATATAGTTAAAACAACTATTTTTGTTTCTAATTTAAATGATTTTAAAAATATCAACAAAATATATAAAAATTTTTTTGACAAAAAAAAATGTACATATCCTGCTCGTTCATGTGTAGAAGTTAGTAGATTACCTAAAGAAGTAAAAATAGAAATTGAAGCAATTGCAATAAAATAATAAAAAATTTTTATATAAAATATGCCACATTGTGGCATAAATAAAATTTTTTATACTATTTATTAAATATTTTTTATATATAAAAATTATTTTTTTTTCATAATACGACGATTTTTAAAAAATTTTTTATCAGAAAATTTTCTAAAACTATTATTTTTATTATTAAACTTTCTAATATTTTTTAATTGAAAATTAGGCAATAATTTCATATATATAAATTTATTAAAAATACGAGTACGACTACATCTATTCAATATTTCTTTTGATATTCCTTTAGGAAGTTCAATTGTAGAATATGAGGATAACAATCTTATATTACCTATCTGTTTACTAGGTATTTTTCCTTCATTTGCTATTGCTCCAACTATATGTCTTACTTCAATACCGTCATCTTTTCCAAGATCAATTCTATAAATGTCAATTGATTCCAAATTTTTTTTATTTTTTCTAAAATTGTTTTTATTATTTTTTTCAAATTTGTTATTCCATTCTTTTTTTTTAAAATCCTGATAAGGTCTTCTTTGAACATCAGGAGGAACAATTAAAACTCGTTCTCCTTGTGCTATTTTTAATAATGCTGCTGATAAATTTATTAAATTCATTTCTTCTTTAATAGGATAAATTTTTGGTAATAAATTTTTATATTTTTCTAAATCTGAACTTTTTAAATATAAATTAATTTTTTCAGAAAAATTTTTTATTCTTTTAGATTCCAATAATTTACTAGAAGGTAATTGAATTTCAGAAATATTCAGTTTCATTATTCTTTCTATATTCCTTAATAAACGACGTTCTCTATTTTCTACAAATAAAATAGCTTTTCCTGTTCTTCCAGCTCTTCCTGTTCTTCCTATTCTATGAACATAAGATTCAGCATCCATAGGAATATCATAGTTTATTACTAAACTAATTCTATCTACGTCTAAACCTCTAGCAGCAACATCCGTAGCTATTAAAATATCTAATTTACCATTTTTTAATCTTTCTAATGTTTTTTCTCTTAGTGATTGATTCATATCTCCATTTAAAGCAGCGCTATTATATCCATTTTTTTCTAAAATATCGGAAACTTCCAATGTAGAATTTTTAGTTCTAACAAAAATAATAGTTGCAGAAAATTCTTCTGTTTCTAAAAAACGAATTAATGCTTCAGTTTTTTTTCCATATACAATCCAAAAACTTTGTTGAATATCTGGTCTGTTTTTTATATTGGAATGAATTTTAATTTCTTTTGGTTTATTCATATATTTTCGAGATATTCTACAAATAGCTTCTGGCATCGTTGCAGAAAAAAGAGCAGTTTGTCTTTCTTTTGGTATTTTTGAAATAATAGTTTCTACATCTTCTATAAAACCCATTCGAAGCATTTCATCAGCTTCATCTAAAACTAAAGATTTAATATAAGATAAATCTAAAGTACCTCTTTTTAAATGATCTAATAATCTTCCTGGAGTTCCAACTATAATTTGAGGGCCTGTTCGTAAAGATTTTAATTGTAAATCATATCTTTGACCTCCGTATAAAGCTAATACATGAATTCCTTTTACATATTTTGAAAATGATATAAATGCTTCAGATACTTGTATTGCTAACTCTCTAGTAGGAGTTAATACTAATATTTGAGGTTTTTTTAAATTAATTTTAATATTATTTAATAAAGGTAAAGCAAATGCTGCTGTTTTTCCACTTCCTGTTTGTGCCATTCCTAATATATCTCGTTTTTTCAATAAATATGGAATACATTCTTTTTGAATAGGAGATGGTTTAACATAACCCATTTCACTTAATGCACGAATTATATTGGCATTTAAACCAAGAAGTAAAAATGTAGTTTCAGAATCAATCATGTAGTACAAAAGCCTCTTAAAGTTACAAAGGCCAGTCTACATAACCCATTATGATAATATTTTTTTATTTTCATTGAAATAATGTGAACTGGCTTATAGAATAAGTATAATTATCTTGTAAAAAAATAGAAAAATACTAAAAATATTAATTTTTTATTAAAAAAATAAATATTTTTATTTACAATAAATAATTATGAAAATGTGTATGTTGTAATATCTATGAATTGAATATATATTTTTAATATCTATATAAAATATATATTAATTTTTTATAAAAATTTATTTATAATTATAACATTAATTTTATTTTATTTATTATTATTTTAATATTATTAACATAAATAACTAATTTTATTAAAAATTGTTTATAAATAAATTATATTTAAACAATTTTGTTGATAAAAATACGTTAAAACGTATTTTTTGCTTCTTTAATACTCAATCTCAATCTTCCTTGTCTATCTAATTCTAATACTTTTACTAAAACAGATTGTCCTATGTGTAAATGATCAGTAACTTTTTCTACTCTTTTTTCAGCTATTTGAGATATATGAACAAGTCCTTCTTTTCCTATTCCAATTAAAATAAAAGCACCAAAATCAACTATACGAGTAACTTTTCCTGTATAAATTTTTCCTATTTCAATTTCTGCTGTAATTTCTCTTATTCTTTTAATTGCATTTTTTGCTTTTTCTTCAATAGATGCAGAAATTTTTATGGTTCCATCATCTTCAATTTCAATTATAGTACCAGTTTCTTCCGTCAACATTCTAATAGTTGACCCTCCTTTTCCAATAACATCCTTTATTTTTTCTGGATTAATTTTAATAGTATGCATTCGAGGAGCGAATTCTGAAATTTTACTTCTAGGAACGCTTAATGCTTTTTGCATAATATTTAATATATGCAATCTAGCACCTTTAGCTTGATGTAAAGCAATTTGTATAATATTGTTGGTTACACCTTCAATTTTCATATCCATTTGTAAAGATGTAATACCAGAAGATGTGCCAGCTACTTTAAAATCCATATCTCCTAAATGATCTTCTTCTCCTAAAATATCTGATAAAACAACAAATTTTTCTTTTTCTTTTACTAATCCCATAGCAATTCCAGCAATTGATGATTTTATAGGAACTCCAGAATCCATTAAAGCAAGAGATGCTCCACAAACAGAAGCCATAGATGAAGATCCATTTGATTCTGTAATTTCAGATACAATTCGAACAGTATAAGGAAATTCTTCACTGTTAGGCATAACTGCTAATAGACTTCTTTTAGCTAATCTTCCATGACCTATTTCACGTCTTTTTGGAGATCCTACAATTCCAATTTCTCCAACAGAATAAGGAGGAAAATTGTAATGGAATAAAAAATTATCTGTTCTATCACCTAATAACTCATCTAAATTTTGAGCATCTCTAGAAGTACCTAAAGTAACAGCCACTAATGCCTGTGTTTCTCCTCTCGTGAATAATGCAGAACCATGTGTTCTTGGTAAAATACCTGTTCGAACATCTAATTCTCTTACCATATCTTTTTCTCTTCCATCAATTCTAGGTTCACCTTTCAAAATACGATCTCGTACTATTTTTCTTTCTATTTTATGAAAAATATCTTCAATTTCAAAAATACTATATAATTCATTCTCAATATTTAAATGAGTAATAATTTCTTCTTTAATTTCATTAATTTGAGTATTACGATCAATTTTATTAGTTATACTATAAGCGTTGATGATTCTATTTTTACAATTCTCCAATATTTTATCATACAAAATTATATTTTTTGTAAATGGATGGTATTCAAATGGTTTTTTAATTACTTCTGTAGAAAACAAAAAAATGTTATGAATTAAACTTTGTTGTTGATCATGACCAAAAATAATACCATTTAACATTTCTAATTCAGTTAATATATTTGCTTCTGCTTCAACCATCAATACTGCATTTTTTGTTCCAGAGACAATTAAATCCAATTTACTGTCTTTCATAGAATCAACAGGTGGATTTAAAACATATTTATCTTTAATATAACCTACACGAGATACTCCTATAGGTCCTCTAAAAGGTAATCCTGAAATACTTAATGCAGCTGAAACTCCTATTAATGATACAACATCAGGATTAATTTGAGGATTTACTGAAACCACCGTAGCTACTATTTGTATTTCATGAAAAAAATCATCTGGAAAAAGAGGTCGAATTGGTCTATCGATTAACCGTGCAATTAAAATTTCATTTTCACTAGGTCTTCCTTCTCTACGAAAAAAGCTACCTGGTATTCTTCCAGCAGCATATGTTCTTTCTTGATAATTTACAGTAAGGGGGAAAAATTTTTTTTCTGTTATATTTTCAAGTTTTTTTTGTACTACAACTGTTACAAACACTGCTGTGTCATCCATACTTACCATCACAGCAGAAGTTGCTTGTCTAGCCATTACTCCTGTTTCTAAAGTAATGTTATGATTTCCATATTTAAATTTATGTACAATGGGATTTAACAAAACAATATCCTTAATATAACTTTTATATATTTATATCGTAACTACGTGTAAAAAATTAAATTTTTAAAATATTAATTTTTATATATTAAACAACAAACATTATTCTATAAAAAATACTAATGTCGTAATTTTAATTTTTTTAAAATATGAGAATATTGTAATAAATTTTTGTTTTTTAAATAATTTAATAGTTTTCTTCTTTTAGAAACCATTTTTAAAAGACCCATACGACTTCCGAAATCTTTTTTATGTATCAAAAAATGTTTTTGCAAAATATTTATTTTATTTGTCAACAATGCTATTTGTACCGTAGTTTTTCCTGAATTTTTTTTGTTTTTACCAAATTGTAAAATAATTGTTTTTTTGTCTAATAGATGAATATTCATTTTTTTCCTATTGTATTTTTTACAAATGAATTAAAAATTAATTTTTTATTCTAAAAATTAATTAAATATATACATATATATTTTTATGTTATAGTTTAATATAATTATGTTATATTTTTAATATAAAATATTATCATTAAATATAATGAATAAATTAATAAAAATACAATATTTATAAAAAAAAATAACTTTTAATTTATATTAATATTAAAATATTATATAATTTATTTTTTTAAATTTTATGCATAATGAATATATGAATATAAAAAATTTAATTTTTTTTATATTCATAAATATAATGTGAAAAAATATATAAAATATTTTTACTTTATTCATTAATAGCATTGTCAATTATTTTAGATATTTTATATCCTTTAAAAAAGGAATCATCATAATAAAAACTTAAAAATGGAATTATTCGCATATTAAGACGTTTTGAAATTAAAAAACGAATGTATCCTGATGCATTTTTTAATATTTTTAATATTTCTTTAATTTTTTTTTTATCTTCATATTCGTTTATATTATCTTGAATAAAAGTAACAAATACTTTAGCATATGAAAGATCTTTAGATACATCAATTTCAGAAATAGTAATTAAACAATCAAGTCTTGGATCACGAATAGATTGTTTCAGAATACAGGAAATTTCTTTTTTTAATTCATTAGAAACACGAAAAGATCTATTGCCTTGCATAATATTTTCTTAATTTTTTACAGTAATTTTTATAATATTGTGTTTGAAATATTACAATGTTTATTTTTCAAATTATGTTTGTTTTATTTCTTGTGTTTCAAATACTTCTATTTTATCACCTATACATACATCTTGATAATTTTTTATGCCAATACCGCATTCCATATTACTTCGTATTTCAGAAACATCCTCTTTAAATCTACGAAGTGATTCTAATTCTCCTTCATAAATAATAATTTCATCCCTTAATACTCTAACTGATTTATTTCTTTTTATAACACCTTCAGTAACCATACAACCTGCAATTACATCAAATTTTGGAGATTTAAATACATTTCTAACTTCTGCTATACCAATTATTTCTTTTTTATATTCAGGAGACAGCATACCTTTCATTGCAAGTTTTATTTCATTTAATAAAGTATATATTACAGAATAATATCTTAAATCCAAATTTTCAGATTTAATAATTTTTTTTGCTAAATAATTTGCTTTTACATTAAATCCTATCAAAATAGTATTAGAAGCAATCGCTAAATACGCATCTGTTTCTGTAATTTCTCCTACTCCAGAACCAATAATATTAATTTTAATTTCTTTTGTAGAAAGACTTATTAAAGATTCTATGATTGCTTCTAACGTTCCTTGTACATCTGTTTTTAATACAATATTTAATTCTGAATTTAAACTTTTTTTCATATTATGAAATAAATTATCTAAATTAATTTTTTTTTCTTTATAAAATTTTTTATCTCGCATATTTTGAATTCTATACAATGCAACTTCTCGAGCTTTTTTTTCATTATGCACGACAGTAATTTCAGATCCTACTATAGGTAATCCAGATAATCCTAAAATTTCTATTGGAATAGATGGACCTGATTTTTGAATAATTTTTCCTTGTTCAGTACGAATAGAACGTATTTTACCATAAACACATCCAGATAAAACAATATCTCCTTTTTTTATCATTCCTTCTTGAATTAATACAGTTGCAACAAAACCTTTTCCTTTATCTAAATAGGATTCAATCACTACCCCTTTAGCCATTCCAGAAAATACAGACTTTAGTTCTAATATTTCAGATTGTAAAAGAATAATATCTAATAATTTATCAATTCCTTTACCAGTTTTTGCAGATATAGGAACAAAAATATTTTCACCTCCTAATTCTTCTGAAATAATACCGTAATTAATTAAAGAATTTTTTATTTTTTCTATATCTATATTTATTTTATCTATTTTATTAATCGCAATAATTATAGGTACTTTTGCTGCTTTAGCATGTTGAATTGCTTCTATGGTTTGTGGTTTAACTCCATCATCTGCAGCAACTACTAAAATTACTATGTCAGTAATTTTAGCTCCTCTAGATCTCATAGATGTAAAAGCTGCATGACCAGGTGTATCTAGAAATGTAATTTTTTTACCATCTTTTTTTATATGATAAGCTCCTATATGTTGTGTAATACCACCTGATTCTTCAGATGCTATTTTTGTAGATCTAATAAAATCCAAAAGTGATGTTTTACCATGATCTACATGTCCCATAATTGTTACAATAGGAGATCTTTTTTCTAATTTTTTATCTCCTAAAAAACGATTTTTCATTAAATCATTTTCTAAATGATTTTTATTATATAAAGTTACTTTATGACCCATCTCTTCCGAAACGATTTGTGCTGTTTCTTGATCTATTACTTGATTTATTGTTGCAGAAACTCCTAAATTAAGTAACTTTTTAATCAATTCATTACTTTTTACAGCCATTTTATTAGCCAAATCGCTGACTGTAATAGACTTTCCTATTATTATATCTCTATTAATAGATTGAACAGGTTTATTGAAATTTTGTTGAATAGAATACATATTCTTACTTTGTATTTTATTTTTTTGTGTCATATGAATATTTTTTGTATTTTTTTTTCTATTAATATAATTTTTTTGATTATTTTTATTTTTGTTAATATCAAAAACAATATATTTTTTTTGATTATTTAAAGAATTATTATTAAAATTTTTATTTTTATAACTTTTTATATTTATTTTTTTATCTTGTTTTTTATTTTTTTCTTTAAAAGGAATATTAATGTCCGTTTTATCTTTAAAATTTAATTTATTAATAGATATTTTTTTTTTATTTTCATGTATTGGAATATTTTTAAAAGATTCAAAATTAAATATTTCTTTATTTTTGTTTTTAGAAAATATTGTTTTTTTATTAATTTTTTTATTATTTTTTTTCACAGAATCTATTTTTTTATTTAATATAGAATTATTTATTGATTTATTATTTAAACTGTTATTGTTATTGTTATTTTTTAATAATTTATTATTTTGAATTATTTTATTTTTTTTAATATTGTTTTTAACATTTTTTAAATTATTTTGTGTATTATTTTTTAATTTTGATAAATTTTGAATATTATTTGTATTGTTTTTTGCAAATATTTTTTTATTTTTAATTTTTAAATACGTTTTTCTTTTTCGAGTTTCAATTGAAACAGTTTTATTTTTTCCACTAGATCCTATGACTTTTAAAGTACTTTTTACCTTTCTTTGCAATGTCAATACTTTTACATGTTTTCTTTTTTTTTTTATTTTTTCTAAAACCAATTCTCTTTCTTGTTGACTAACTATATCTTTTTCTGTTTTTAATATTCCAAAATAAGAAAAATTTTTTATTAATTCTGTAATAGATATATTTAATTCAGAAGCTAAATCTGATATTTTTACATCTTTCATCAAATACTTTTCCTTTTTATTGAGAATTTTTACTAAACCAACAAATATTACGGGCTTGCATAATTATTTCTCCTGCTTGTTCAGAGGATAAATATTTAATATCAATCAAATCATCTATTCCTTGCTCTGCTAAATCTTCTAAAGTAAATATTTTTTTTTTAACTAATGCAAAGCCTATTTCATGATTTATAAGATTTATTTTTAACAATTCTTTAATAGGTTCTTCTTTTTTTAGTAATTCCTGTTTTTTAAAATTTAATAATGAAATTCCTTTTTTTGCTAAAGATCTAATTTGTAAATATTTTTCTTTATCAAATAAATTAGATTCTAATAATTCATTCATAGGAACATAAGCTAACTCTTCTAAAGAAGAAAAACCTGCATTGACTAAATTTAAAGCCAAATCATCATCAATATTTAAGTATTTTTTAAAACAACTAACTGATGAATTAATTTCTTTTTGATGTTTTAAATTTAATTCTTCAATTGTCATAACGTTTAATTCCCAACCACTTAATTGAGATGCTAATCGTACATTTTGTCCATTTCTACCAATAGCCTGTGCTAAATTAGTTGAATCAACAGAAATATCCATAGAATGTCGATCTTCATCAACAATAATTGAATAAACCTCTGCTGGAGACATAGAATTAATAACAAATTGAGCTGGATTTTCATCCCACAATACTATATCAATACGTTCTCCGCATAATTCACTAGATACAGCTTGTACTCTTGCACCTCTCATTCCAACACAAGCACCCACCGGGTCTATACGATTATCATGCGTTTTTACAGCTATTTTAGCTCTTAATCCTGGATCTCTAGCAGCTGCTTTAATTTCAATTATTTCTTCTCCAATTTCAGGAACTTCTATACGAAATAACTCTATAAGCATTTCAGATTTAGATCGACTAATAAATAATTGTGCCCCTTTTATTTCAGGATATACTGCATATAATATCCCTCTAATTCGATCTCCAGGCCTAAAGTTTTCTCTTGGTAACATATCTTCTCGAATAATTATTCCTTCTGCATTATTTCCTAAGTCTAAAATAATATTGTCGCGACTATTTTTTTTTACTATTCCTGTAATTATTTCCCCTATTCGATTTCTAAATTGATTCACGATCATTAATCGTTCAGCTTCTCTTACTTTTTGTACAATAACTTGTTTAGCTGTTTGAGTAGTAATTCTATTAAATGTAACTGATTCTATTTTATCTTCAACATATTCATTAAGAATTAAAGATGAATTTTCAAATTGAGCTGCTTCTAAAGTAATTTCTTTCGTTGGGTTTAATACTTTATTAACAATTTTCCATCTTCTAAACGTATGAACCATACCATTATTACGATCTATAATTACGCGAACCTCAATATCTTGATCGTATTTTTTTTTAGTAGCTGTAGACAAAGCACTTTCTAATGCTTCAAATATTATTTCTCGAGGTAAAGATTTTTCATTGGAAACTGCTTCTACTACAGATAGAATTTCCTTATTTATCAAATTATCCTCCTTTAATACTATATTTATAAACATTACTTTACATATTAATTATTATAACGAATATATATTTATATAACTAACAAATACTATTATATTTAATGATATAAATAAAAAAGTCAAAAAAAAATAAAAAACCCCGATAATTCCGGGGTTTAAAAATTATTTTTTTTAAATTTCTTTAATTTTATATATAAAAATAATAATATAACATGTAAAAAAAATAAATTATCTATTTTTTATTACCGAGAGCGGGATTTGAACCCGCATGCTTAAACTTCAGCACTACCACCTCAAGGTAGCGTGTTTACCAATTTCACCATCTCGATATAAAAATAATTTTTATATTAAAAAGTTTTTTAGTATTTTATTAATAATAATAAAGATATTTTTATAGAATTTTAATTTATAATATTATTTCCATTATTTTGTATGATAAAATGACATAATAATAGATTTATTATAAAAAATAAAGTAGCAAAAATAATAGTTAAAATACTTATAAATTTATTTTTTATCAAAATAAATCTAAAAAGTTTTAAAGTAGTATTATAACTAGAGGAAAAATTCATGTTAGATTCTTTTCCTGGTTGAATCATAATTAATAAAATTAAAAAAAATGAAACAACCGATAAAACAAATACAAGAAAATTTTTCAATTTTACAAATCCTAATCATAATTATTTAAATGATATTTAAACAAATTTAATACCAAATATATATTACTATTATGTATAGTTATTTTAAATATTAACAAAAATATTATTTCTGTAAACAGAAATAATATTATAAATTAAATTATAATAAAATATATAAATTCAACGTTTATTAAAATATTAAAATTTTTTTTTAATAAAATAGGAGTATTTTTTAAAAAACTCCTATTTTTATACGATATATTTTTTATAAAAATATCTTTTTATAAAAAAATAATATAATTAATAAAATATTTATTTTTTTTCTCTCCTATTAATAGGAATTCTTACTTCTTTGCGATTCATTAAATCATCAATTTGTTTGGAATCAATAGTTTCATATTTTATCAATGCGTCTTTCATAGAATGTAAAATATCTAAATTGTCATTTAAAATTTTTCTTGCTCGATTATAATTTTTTTGTATCAATAATTTTACTTCTTCATCTATTATTTTTGCAGTATTATCTGAAAATTTTTTATTTTTTGAAAAATTATGACTTAAAAAATCTTCTTCATCACTATCTGCATATAGTAAAGGACCTAATTTATCTGAAAAACCCCATTTTGTAATCATATTACGAGCTAATTCAGTAGCAACTTTAATATCATTATAAGATCCAGTAGATACTTTTTCTTTTCCATAAATTATTTCTTCTGCTAAACGACCTCCATATAACGTTGATATTTGACTTTCTAATTTATTTTTACTAATACTTAAAATATCTTCTTTAGGTAAGAAAAAAGTTACACCTAATGCTCTACCTCTTGGTATGATTGTAACTTTATGTGCTGGATCATGATTTGGAACTATTCTTCCTACAATAACATGACCTGCTTCATGATAAGCAGTAGATTCTTTTTGAAAATTACTCATAATCATAGATTTTCTTTCAGAACCCATTAATATTTTATCTTTTGCTTTTTCAAATTCCAACATAGAAATTACATTAAAATTAAATTTAGCTGCAATTAAAGCTGCTTCATTAACTAAATTCGATAAATCTGCACCAGAAAAACCCGGTGTACTCCTCGCTAGAATTGAAGAATCAACATCTTTACTGATAGGAACTTTATTCATATGTAAATCTAATATATCTTTTCTTCCTCTAATATCAGGAAGACCTACAAAAACTTGTCTATCAAATCTTCCGGGTCTTAATAAAGCTGGATCGAGCACATCTGGTCTATTAGTTGCCGCAATTAAAATGATACTTTCATTTTCTTCAAAACCATCCATTTCAACTAGCATTTGATTTAAAGTTTGTTCTCTTTCATCATGACCTCCTCCTAAACCAGAACCTCTTTTTCTACCAACTGCATCTATTTCATCTATAAAAATGATACATGGTGCAGATTTTCTAGATTGTGCAAACATATCTCTCACTCTAGAAGCTCCTATACCCACAAACATTTCTACAAAATCAGATCCAGAAATAGCAAAAAAAGGAACTTTTGCTTCTCCAGCAATCGCTCTTGCTAATAATGTTTTTCCTGTACCAGGAGGTCCTATCATTAGAATTCCTTTAGGTATTTTTCCTCCTAATTTTTGAAAACGTTTTGGTTCTCTAAGATAATCTACTAATTCTCTTACTTCTTCTTTTGCTTCATCACATCCTGCTACATCATTAAATGTAATCTTTATTGAATTTGTAGAAAATTCTTTTGCTTTACTATTTCCAAAAGATAAAGCTCCTTTTCCACCATTTATTTGTATTTTTCTCATGAAAAAAAACCAAAAAAATACCAATACAAACATAGGAAACCAAGATATAATGATAGATGTAAAAATTCCTTTATGTTTAGAAACAAGACCAGTAACTTTAATATTTTTTTTTAAAAGATTATTTAATAGTTTATGATCTTGCATAGGAATATGAGTATAATACCTATTATTATCTTTTTTTATTACGTAAATATTTTTTTTATTAATTTTAACTTCATTAATTTTATTATGTTTTATATCAGATATAAACGATGAGTAATCAATTTGATTATTTTTTATTTTAGAATAGTGATAACTCTGAAAAATAGACATTGATGCAATTACAATTACTAACCAAAAAATTAGGTTTTTAACCATATCATTCAAAAAAAATAACCTCATATTTAATTTTAAAATTAAAAATAAGCAAATAAAATTTTTATTTTTGTAAATTATTTGCAATTATGAAAATTTCATTAGATCGAGAACGTGACGAATTAGGTTTATTAATTTTTACAATTTTAAAAAAATTTTTTATTTTTTTTACTAATTGTGATAATCCTATTCCTTGAAACGATTTAATTATTAAAAAACCTTTTTTATGTAATACTTTTATAGCAATTTTTAATGCTATATTAGATAAATGAATAGATTTAGGAATATCTATAGAAGAAATCCCTGTTAAATTTGGAGACATATCTGACATAACTACATTAATTTGATTCATTTGAAAATATATTAATATTTTGTTTAAAAAATATTTTTTAGTAATATCTCCTTGAAAAAAATGAACTCCAGTAATTGGTTTCATTGGTAATAAATCACATGCTAAAATCTGTTCTGAATTTTTATTTTTTATTTTATCAATAGCATATTGAGACCAACTGCCAGGTGATGAACCTAAATCTAATACATGCATTCCTTTTTTGAAAATAGAATATACTGAATCCAATTCTTTTAATTTAAACCATGCTCTTGATCTTAATTTATTAAGATGACATTTATTAACATACGGATCTTTAAAATGTTCTCTTAACCAACGAGAAGAACTTTTAGAACGATTTTTTTTATTCATATAATTTTTTATTTATATACATTAAAATAAACAAAAATTAATATATTTAAAAAAATTAATAATATTCATAAAATTTTTATTTTTTTTAAATATGTTTAATAGATAAAATCTTAAATTCTATTTCCTTATTTGGAGTTTCAACAATAGCAATATCATTTATTTTTTTTCCTATTAAACCTCTTGCCATAGGTGAATTAATAGAAATTAAATTATTTTTGAAATCAGATTCATGATCTCCTACTATCCTATAAATAAATTTTTTTTTTGTTTCTATATTAATTATTTTTACAGTTACACCAAAAATTACTTTTCCAGAATTAAATATTTTTGTTATATCAATAATATTAGACTTAGATAATACAGATTCAATATGTTGAATACGACCTTCACAGAAAGCTTGTTCTTCTCTAGCGGCATGATATTCTGCATTTTCTTTTAAATCACCATGATTTCTTGCTTCTTTTATAGAAAAAATAATACGAGGTCTAATTACATTTTTAAGTTTTTGTAATTCTTTTCTTAATTTTTCTGCACCTTCTATTGTCATCGGAATTTGATTAATCATAATTATACTCCAAAAATTACCTTATTAAATCTTTTAAATTCTACATCTGTACTAAATAAATTTTATATACCTAAAATCCTTCAAAAAATTTTTTAGTTATAAAAAATATTAATTATTAAAATAATATGAAGTTATAAATTACAAATACAATACTTGTATCATAAATATTTTATGTTAATTTTATTAAATTATAGAAAATTGTATTATTATAAATAAAATAAATTATTGTATTTCAATAAAAAAAATACATTTTGTTGTTAATTATATATTAATTAATGTATATTTTAAAAAAAATAAATAATATAAAATTTACTTGTATAAATACATAATCTAATAAAACTTTTAAAGTTTCAACTTTATTTATAAATTTTAAATTGAATAATAAAAAAATGAAAATAAAAAATATTAAAAATAATATAAAAAAAAAAATATCTTTACAAAAAATTTATATTGAAGGAGATGAAAATCATTTAAAAATAACTGCTATAGGAGATATTTTTCAAAACATGTCATCTTTAAAAAGACAAAAATCTATTTATTCTTGTTTAACGAAATATTTTGAAAAAAAACGTATACATGCTGTAACTATACATGCTTATACAATTTCTGAATGGAAAAATATATAATATAAATTAAAAATATTAAAATTTTTGAACAAATATTTAATTTAATTAAAATTTTTAAACAAATAAATATCAATTGAAATATATAATTTAACATATTAAAAATTATTTACAAAATAATTTATAAATTATAAACAAATAATAAAAATTAAATGTTATAAAAATATTAAAAAGTAAATTATACAATAATATATTATGTTAATAACAATATCATTGATAATAAAAAAATTTTATTTATTATAAAATAATTAGTTTAGTTGTGAAGAATAAAAAAAAAGATTATAATTTATATAATTTAAATTTATTTATACAATTAAATAGAAATTCCAAAAATAGCAGTATATTTTTAATACAAAATATATAAAAAAATTATATAAAAGGATTAATTTATGTATGCAGTTTTTAATAATGGCGGAAAACAATATAAAGTATCCGAAGGAGATATTATTAAATTAGAAAAATTAAACTATGAATCTGGAAAAAAAATTAAGTTTAAAAAAATAATGTTAATTTCTGATGCAAAAGAAATATATATTGGAAAACCATATTTATTAGATACAAATATAGAAGCTTTAATAGAAAATCATGGAAAAGGAAAAAAAATAAAAATAATAAAATTCAATTGCAGAAAACATTATAAAAAACAACAAGGTCATAGACAATTTTTTACACAAGTAAAAATAATAAAAATTAATTATAATAAAAAATTATAGGTTAAAATATGGCACAGAAAAAAGCTGGTGGTTCTACTAGAAATGGTAGAGATTCAAAATCAAAAAGATTAGGTGTTAAAAAATTTGGAAATGAAAAAGTAATTTCTGGAAATATCATTATCAAACAAAGAGGTACAAAATTTCATCCTGGATACAATGTAGGTTGCGGAAGAGATCATACATTATTTGCTTTAACAAATGGTATTGTAAAATTTACAAAAAAAGGAATAAACAATCGAACCTATGTAAATGTCATTCATCCAAATTAATAAAAAATATTTAAAAAAAATAAAAATATATATATAATTTTTCTACAATAAAAAAATAAAAATATATTAAGTAAAAATAAAATACAGAGAAAAAATGAAATTTATTGATGAAGTGGTAATAAATGTGTCAGCAGGAAAAGGAGGAGATGGTTGTATTAGTTTTAGAAGAGAAAAATTTATACCAAAAGGAGGTCCCGATGGAGGAAATGGAGGAAATGGAGGTAATATTTGGATAAAAACAGATTCTAATATTAATACTTTATCTCACTATCAATTTAAAAAAAAATTTAAAGCTGAAGATGGAGAAAAAGGTAAATCAAAAAATTGTACTGGTAAAAATGGAAAAGACATAATAATTAACGTACCTTTAGGCACAAGAATATTAGAAAATAAAAACAACCAATTAATCAGTGATATGATTTCTAAAAATAAAAAAATATTATTAGTACAAGGAGGATGGCATGGTTTAGGAAATACAAGATTTAAATCTTCTACAAATAGATCTCCATACAAAAAAACCAAAGGTAAGTGTGGAGAAGAAAAAGAAATAAAATTACAACTAATGTTATTAGCTCATGTTGGAACTTTAGGATTGCCTAATGCAGGAAAATCTACTTTAGTAAATAGTATTTCTTCAAAAAAAAATAAAGTTGGTTCTTATCCATTTACTACATTATTTCCTTCTTTAGGTGTTGTTTATACAAATAAAAAAAAAAATAATTTTGTAATTGCTGATATACCAGGATTAATCAAAGGAGCTCATACAGGATTAGGTTTAGGATATAGATTTTTACAGCATTTAGAACGTTGTCAAATATTAATTCATATAGTTGATTTAAAACCAATAGATAAATCTGATCCGTCAGAAAATATTAAAATAATATTAAATGAATTAAAAAAGTACAGTAAAAAATTATATTCAAAAAATAAATGGATTGTTTTTAATAAAATAGATTTATTTGATTCGAAAAAATTGAAAAAAAAAATAAATAAAATTCTAAAAAAAATTGATTCTGTAGAAAAATATTTTCTAATATCTGCTAAAAAAAAAATAGGTACTAATTTTCTTTGTTCTAATATACAATATTATATTAATAAAAAAAATAAAATTAATTTAAAAAAAATATAAATTTATATAAATATATTTTTATATTTAAGAAAATATTTTTTTTTCAACCCGGATATTCTATATCTCGCGTTGAAAAAAATGTATTAAAAAAATTAACGCTTAGAAAATTGAGGTCTTTTTCTTGATTTTCGAAATCCTACTTTTTTTCTTTCCACTTTTCTAGAATCTCGTGTTACATATCCTGATTGTCTTAATATCAATTTAAAAGTATTATCATATTGAATTAATGCTTTTGTAATACCCTGTCTAATAGCTCCTGCTTGTCCTGATATACCTCCCCCTTTTACAGTAATATATAAATTTACTTTATCAATCATTTTTACTAATTCTAAAGGTTGATATATAATCATACAAGAAGTTTTTCTTCCAAAATATTGTTCTAAAGTACGTTTATTAATAGTAATTAAACCATTTCCTAAACTTAAAAAAACTCTTGCAGAAGAACTTTTTCTTCTTCCTGTTCCATAGTTTTTCATATAAAATTTTTACCTACAAATAAATAACAATTATATTTTTAAAAAAATAGGATTTTGTGACTGATGATTATGATTTTCAGTTGAAAAAATTTTTAATTTTTTTAACATATTTCTACCTAATATTCCTTTAGGTAGCATTCCTTTTACTGCTAAGTAAATTATTCGTTCAGGATACATGGATAACATATCTTGAAATTTAATTTTTTTTATACCTCCAATATATCCAGTATGATGATAATAAATTTTATCGTTTTGTTTTTTTCCAGTTACTAATATTTTTTTAGCATTAATTACAATTATATAATCTCCATTGTCTAAATTTCTAGAATATTCTGGTTTATTTTTACCTCGTAAATAACTTGCAATATTACTAGATAATCTTCCTAATATTTTATTAGTAGCATCAACACAATACCAATTTTTTTTTACTAATTGTTTGTGTATTATACTTTTTTTCATTGAATAATCCTTTGAAAAATTCATTTTAATTACAAATATATATATATAATTTCATTCTAATAATTTATAAAAATGTATTAAAAATAATTTGTTTGTATTAAAATTAAAAATAATAACATGATCAATTTTATAATAAAAGTACATTTTTGAAACATATTAAAAATAAAACATAAACTATAATAAAATATTTAAAATTGTTTTAAATATTTTTTATAATTTTTTAAATTTATTAAATAATAATTTATATACGATTTTAAAAATTATTAATAAAACATAATTTTTTTTAAAAAAGGAAAAGATAAAATATGTATGAGAAATATGATATAAATAAATTTCGAAATGAAATCGATTATATTGATAATCAAATCATTAAATTAATATCAAAAAGAATGAAAATTGCAAAAAAAATAGCAAAAAAAAAAATATATTCTAAATTAGAAATTAAAGATTTTACTCGTGAAAAAAAAATTTTTAAAAAAATACAAAAAAATTCAATAAAATACAAACTAAATATACTTTATATCGTTAATATTTTTAAAATAATTATTGAATATTCTAAATTAATACAAAAAAAAATATTTTTTGACATAAAAAATCTTTCTAAAAAACAATATATTGCATATCTTGGACCTAAAGGATCCTATTCATATTTAGCTACAAAAGAATATATTAAAAAAAATAAATTTAAAAAAATGCACAAACAAGATTGTATTAATTTTCAAGAAGTAATTACGAAAGTAGAACAAGAAGATACAATTTTTGGTATTCTTCCGATAGAAAATAAGTGTTCTGGATATATACAAGAAATATGTAATTTACTGTTTGATAAAAAAATATTTATTTTTGATCAAATATATATTCCTATAAACCATTGTTTATTAGGAAACAAAAATACAAAAATTCAAACAATTAAAGAAATATATACACACATTCAACCTTTTCAACAATGCAAAAAATTTTTTAATCAATTTCCTAAATGGAAAATTCGATATGTCTCTAGTAGTTCATATGGAATGAAAAAAATAAAAAATTATCCAAATACAAATATAGCTGTAATTGGAAATGAAATATATGGAAAAAAATATGGTTTACAAATTATTAAAAATAATATATCAAATATTATTGATAACCATACTCGATTTATAATTATTTCTAAAATAGAAAATAATATAAAAATTAAATTAAATTTTCAAACATCAATATTTTTTACTATTAATAAAGATACAAGTAAACTTTTTAAAATTTTTAAAGAAATAAAAAAAAATAAAATTGAATTACAAAAAATAAAAGTTTATCCTATAAAAAAAAATCCTGTACAAGATTATTTTTATTTAGAAATGATACATCATAAACAATCAGAAAAAATAAATATTTTTTTAAAAAAATTAGAAAAAAATACTATTTTCATGCAATATTTAGGTTCGTATCCAATTATATAATTATATAAAATGTAATAATGTTACATTAATATAATAATTAAAACATTTAATATCGATAAAATATTTTTTTGTAATATTTATATAAAAAAATAAATTTAGTACAAAATAAAAAATTAATAATATGTATAAATTGTTTATTTTTTTTCAAATAAATTAAAAATGTAAAAAGGATTATATGTTTAAAAACTTAACTAAAAGATTAACAAATATTTTTAATAAAATATCTAATCATGGAATGATAACTGAAAAACATATTCAAGATACTTTACGAGAAGTTAGAACAGCTTTGTTAGAAGCAGATGTTGCACTTCCTGTAATTAAACGATTTATAAAGAATATTAAAAATATATCTATTGGTAAAAAAATAAATAAAACTCTTACACCAGGACAAGAATTAATAAAAATAGTAAAAAAAGAACTAATTTCTTGCATAAATAATAAAAATTATTTACTAAATTTATCTACAACACCTCCTGCTATTATTTTAATTGTAGGATTGCAAGGCATGGGAAAAACTACTTCTGCAGCGAAATTAGGATTTTTTATAAAAAATAAAATAAAAAAAAAAGTTTTAGTATCTTCAATAGATATTATGAGACCAGCAGGTATTGAACAATTAAAAATTTTGTGTCAAAGCGACAAAATTGATTTCTTTCAACCCCATTTTTCTAAAAATATTCTAAATCGATCTAATGAAATATTAGAGTTTTCAAAAAATAATATGTATGATGTATTAATCGTTGATACATCAGGAAGAATGCACATAAATACTGAGATGATGGAAGAATTAAAAATTGTACATAATTTTTTTAAACCTATTGAAACAATATTAGTAATTGATTCCATGATTGGTCAAGATTCAATTAATATTGCAAAAAATTTTAAAAAATATATTGAACTTTCAGGTTTTATTATCACAAAAATAGATGGAGATTCTCGAGGAGGTGTAGCTTTTTCCATATGTGAAATGACTAAAAAACCTGTAAAATTTTTAGGAATTGGTGAAAAAATACAAGATTTAGAAATTTTTAATTCTGAAAAAATAGTTAATAGAATACTTGGAATGGGAGATGTATTATCCATAATAGAAGAAATTGAAGAAAACTTTAGTTTAGTTCAAAAAAAAAATTTTGAAAAAAATAATAAAAGAAATAAAAAATTTAATCTAAATGATTTTTTATTACATTTACAACAAGTAAAAAAAATGGGAAATTTAAAAAATTTAATAGATAAGATGCCACAAAATAGTTTTATGAATAATAAAAATTTAGATCACAATATTAATAGTAATGTAATTAACAAATTTTCTTCTATAATATTATCAATGACATTAAAAGAAAGAAATCATCCTGAAATTATAAAATTTTCTAGAAAAAAAAGAATAGCACTAGGATCTGGTGTAAAAATACAAGATATTAACATTATGTTAAAACAGTTTACAAGTATTCAAAAAGTTATTAAAAAAGTAAATAATGGCAATATAACTCAAATTTTTAAAAATATAAAAAATTTTTTTAATTAGTAAAAATTTATCAATTCAACATATAATTAATTTAATAAACTTTAATATTATAAGGAAAAAAATATGATTAAAATTAGATTAGCAAGACATGGAGTAAAAAAAAAACCTTTTTATAAAATTGTAATAGCAAGAAGTCAATCTCCTAGAGATGGTAAATTTATTGAAAAAATAGGATTTTTTAATCCTTTTTCTAAAAATATTAATACAAAAATTTCAATTAATATGGAAAGAATACAATATTGGACACAAAAAGGAGCAAAATGTTCAGAAAGAGTAAAAAATTTATTAAAAAATATAAAAAAGTGTAATTCTATAAAATGAATTTAAATGAAAATAAATATATTATAGTGGGAAAAATACTTAAACCATATGGAATACTAGGATGGTTACATTTATTTTCTTTTACAGAAAAAAAAAAAAATTTATTTAAATATCATCCTTTATTAATAAAAAAATTCATTAGTAAAAAAAAATATATATGGAAAAAATTATTAATTCAAAAATGGAAAATATATAAAAAACAATTTATTATAAAAATAAAAAAAATTAATGATAGAACAGAAGCAGAAAAATTTAATACAATTAATATTTTTATACATGAAAAAACATTACCAAAATCAAATGATACAGAATATTATTGGAAAGACATAATAGGATGTACTATTTATAAAAAAAATAAAAAAATAGGATTAGTTTATAAAATAACAAACAATACTATTTATGATATTTTAATCGTAAAAGTTCAATATATGGAAAATAATAACATAAATATTAAATATAAATATATTCCGTTTATTGAAAAAAAAATCATTAAATTAGTTAATATAAAAAAAAAAATAATCTTAATTGAATAATTTTTTTAAAAAAAATATATATAAAATATGATAATAATAAATATTATAAGTATTTTTCCAAAAATGTTTAAAGCTATTACAGAATATGGTCTAACTAGAAAAGCTATACAAGAAAATATTCTTAAAATAAATTTGCTTGATTTACGAAATTATTCAAATAATAAATATCGTAATGTTGATGATAAACCTTATGGTGGAGGTCCTGGAATGTTATTATCTCCAATCCCATTAAAATCAGCTATTACATGTGCAAAAAAAAAATCTATAAAACCAATAAAAGTAATTTATTTATCTCCTCAAGGAAAAAAAATAAATAATAAAAAAATTTTTCAATTAATTAAAAATAAATCTTTAATTTTAGTATGCGGTCGATATGAAGGAATTGATGAACGCATTATTATTACTGAAATTGATGAAGAAATTTCTATTGGAGATTATGTATTAAGTGGAGGAGAACTAGCAGCAATGGTTCTGATTGATGTAATAACTAGATTTATACCTGGGGTTATAAAAAAAAAAATATCTTTACAAGAAGAATCATTCATAAAAAACAGATTAGATTATCCTCAATATACCAGACCTCAAGAAATATGGGGAATAAAAGTTCCAAAAATTTTATTATCTGGAAATCATCAAGAAATTAAAAAATGGAAAAAAAAAAAATCTTTACAAGCTACTTGGATTAAAAAACCTGAACTATTAAAAAAAATAAAACTGAATAAACAAGAAAAAAAAATAATAAAAAAATTAAAAACTTAAATTTAATAAAAAGAATACAAAATTATGAATAAAATAATTCAAAATATTGAAATTAATCAAATGAAAAAAAATATTCCTTTTTTCCGATCAGGAGATACATTAGAAATTAAAGTATGGGTAGTAGAAGGAGAAAAAAAAAGAATACAAAAGTTTTCAGGAATAGTTATTGCTATTAAAAATAGAAATTTAAATTCTTCTTTTACAATTAGAAAAATTTCTAATGGGGAAGGAGTGGAAAGAGTATTTCAAACTCATTCACCAGTTATAGAAAATATAAAAATATTAAGAAAAGGTTTAGTGAGAAAATCTAAATTATATTATTTACGAAATAAAACAGGAAAAAATGCAAAAATTAAAGAAAGATTATAGTAATAAATAATATTTAAACTAATGTATATTACAAATATAAATAATTATGCAGTATTATATCACTGCATTATTATTTAAATCAAATGATTTTAACACTAAATTAATTTAAATAATTAATTTAGATATAAACATTATAATTATTTTGTACCTCCTACAGTTAAAGAATCTACTTTAACAGTTGGTTGTCCTACACCTACAGGAATACTTTGTCCATTTTTTACACATATACCTACACCTGAATCTAAACATAAATCATTCCCAATCATCGATATATTATTCATTACATGTATACCAGAACCCATTAACATGGTTTTTTTTACAGGATATAAAATTTTTCCATTTTTTATTAAATACGCTTCTGAAGTAGAAAAAACAAATTCTCCTGAGGTAATATCGACTTCACCTCCTGAAAAATTTTTAGCGTATATTCCATATTTTACACTTTGAATAATATCATCTGGATTTGTATTCAAATTTGGTAGCATATATGTATTTGTCATTCTAGGCATAGGAATATGTGCATAAGATTGTCTTCTTGCATTTCCTGTAGATTTTTTTAATCCCATTAATCTTGCATTTAATTTATCGTGCATAAAAGATTTTAAAACTCCATTTTCAATTAAAATATTATATTGCCCTGGAGTACCTTCATCGTCTATATTAATTGATCCTCTTCTTAAACTAACAGTTCCATCGTCAACTACAGTACATATATTTGAAGCTATTTTTTTTCCTATTTTATTATTAAAAATAGATGTCCTAGATCTATTAAAATCACCTTCAAGTCCATGACCGACTGCTTCATGCAACAAAATTCCAGGCCAACCTGGTCCTAAAACCACAGGGAATGTTCCTGAAGGAGTTTCTTTAGATGATAATTTAACCAAAGCTATTCTTACAGCTTCTTTTGTCCAAAAATCAACTACACTATCTCCTGAAGTGATTTCATCTTTTAAAAAAAAATTGTAATTACTTCTTCTACCTCCACCCATACTTCCGGTTTCAATTTTTCCTTTTTCTTCAACACGAACATTGATAGAAAGGTATGTCAACGGACGTGTATCTGTTGTAAACATGCTATCAGTTGATGCAATCAAAATATTTTCATAAGAACTACTAAGATATGCAGTAACACTTTTTACACGTGGATCAAAATTTCTAGCTATCTTGTCTATCATATATAATATTTCTATTTTTTTTTCATTTGTTAAACTATATATTGGATTTTTATTTTCATAAAATAAAGAATTGTTACATTTAATAAATGGTTTCAGAATATTTTTCTGATTTTTGTTATTCAAACAAGATACTATATCTTTAGTAATCGAATTTAAAGAACATACAGAAATTTCATCAGAATAAGAAAAAAAAGTAGAATTGTTCTTTATTAACCGTAATCCTATACCTTGATCAATATTGAAATTACCTTCTTTTACGATTCTATCTTCTAAAAACCAAGATTCTTCTATTTTTTTTTGAAAATATAAATCTGAATATTCTATTTTTTTTTGACATACATCTGTTAATATAGAAAAAACATTATTTTTAGAAATATTATTCTTATTTAAAAGAGTATCAAATGCTATATCATTTTTCATAATTACTTTTCCAATAAGGATTTGTACCATATAAAATATGTATTTTTTTTTCAAAACAAATTATAATTTTATTTTGTATGCGTATTTATACTGAATAAAAACAATATATTTTTTTAAACATTGGAAATCAATTAAGTTACATATGAATATTAAATTTAATGTTTTACTGATAAATGGTCCTAATTTAAATCTATTAGGAAATCGTGAAATTAATATATATGGTAATATATCATTAACTGAATTAATAAAAAAATTAAAAAAAAAATCAAAACAAAATAATATTAATTTATTTGATTTTCAATCTAATTCAGAATCTAAATTAATTAATAAAATTCATGAATCCAAAAATATAAAAATAGATTATATTATTATTAATCCTGCAGCATTTACACATACTAGTATTGCATTAAGAGATGCTTTATTAGCAGTTAATATTCCATTTATAGAAGTACATATTTCTAATATTTATTCTAGAGAAACTTTTCGTTCTAATTCATGGTTTTCAGATATATCTCAAGGAACTATAACAGGTTTAGGAATTGATTGTTATTTTTGGGCTTTAAAAACTATTTCTAATAGATTAAAAAATACTTCTAAATAATACTTATTAAAAATATTATATACTGATCAAAAATTAATATTTGTGATCAGTACATAAAAATAATTATATTAAATATATATTAAAATACTAATTTATTTTTTTTAAATTATAAATTAAATTCATTAAATCTTTAGGTAAACTTATTTCCCATTTCATTTTATTTTTAGATATAGGATGTAATAAAGATATTTTTTTCGCATGTAATGCTTGTCTATGAAAATCATAAAAATAAAAATTATATTTTTTACTATTTTTAGATATAATTTTTTTATAAATTCCGTTACTACCTTTATACAAACTATCTCCTACTATAGGATGATGAATATAATCCATATGAACTCTAATTTGATGAGTTCTCCCAGTTTCTAAAATAACTTTGATATGAGTATAAAATTTTAATCTTTTAATTACTTTATAATGCGTAATAGCATTTCTTCCTTGTTTGCTAACACACATTTTTATTCTATGAACCGGATGTCTATTTATTTTTTCTATAATTGTATTATCAAAAAAAATTAGACCATGCACAATAGCTTCATATTCTCTTGTAATTTTTCTATTTTTTAAATCTTTTTTCAAAATAAAATATGATTCTAAAGTTTTTGCAATTATTAATAAACCTGAAGTATTTTTATCTAATCTGTGAACAATACCTGATCTGGGAATATATTTTAAAAAATCATATTTTTCCAATAAAATATCTAGTAATGTTCCTGTATAATTTCCATGTCCATGATGCATAACTAAGTTTTCTGGTTTATTAATTATTAATAAATATTTATCTTCATAAATAATATCAAAAAATATTTTTTGTTCTTCAGGAAAAATTTTTTTTTGTTGTTGAATATTAACAACCACTAAATCTTGAATAAATATTTTTTTTTAGGATAAAAACATATTATGCTATTTATAGTTACATATCCGTTTTTAATACATTTTTTAAAAAATGATCTGGAATAATTTGAAAAAAATAAAGACAGAAAAACATCTAAACGTTTTTTATGAAAAATTTTATTTAATACTATTGTTTTTAATATCATTTTTTTAATATATAAATAATTTATATGTTGACTGTTTACTTTAAAACAAGCAAAAAGTATATAAAAATACAGTATGTAATATTAATTATATTATAAAATAAATAAATTTCTTTCAATTAAAATTATTTTTTTTTAATAATGCAAATACATAATACATAAAAAAGGAGTAATATGTATAAAAAAACTGCAGAAATACGAGATATTTTTTTAAAATTTTTTGAAAAAAAAAATCATAAAATATTACCTGGATCATCAATAATACCTAAAGAAG
This sequence comes from Buchnera aphidicola (Kurisakia onigurumii), assembly GCF_039394605.1. NCBI lineage: Bacteria > Pseudomonadati > Pseudomonadota > Gammaproteobacteria > Enterobacterales > Erwiniaceae > Buchnera > Buchnera aphidicola. The sequence goes on from NZ_CP135033.1 coordinate 341,917, forward strand.
ACTCATCGATTCTGTTTGTCAATGCTGGAATGAATCAATTTAAAAACTTTTTTTTAGGAAAAAAATCTGTTCATAAAAGAATTGTTACTGCACAAAATTGTTTGAGAACAGGAGGTAAACATAATGATTTAGAACAAGTAGGATATACTCAATATCATCATACATTTTTTGAAATGTTAGGGAATTTTAGTTTTAATAACTATTTTAAAGAAGAGGCAATATCATATGCATGGGAATTATTAACTGAACCATACGGTTTTAATATTTCTCCTGAAAAATTATGGGTAACTGTACATTCTTCAGATATAGAATCATATAATATATGGAAAAATTTAATAAAAATTCCCATTAATAAAATAATTCAATTAGGTAAAAAGAATATCATTTCTGAAAAAGATGAAAACTTTTGGAAAATGGGAAAATATGGACCTTGTGGATTATCAACGGAAATATTTTATCAACATAGTAAAAAATTAAAAAATATAAGTTTATATGAAAAATTTCTTAATAATCAATGTGTAGAAATTTGGAATATTGTATTTATGCAATTCCAAAAAGAAAAAAATAAACCATTAAAAAATTTAAAAAGTTTTTGTGTAGATACTGGAATGGGATTAGAACGTATTAGTTCTGTACTACAAAATGTAAAATCAAGCTATGAAACTGATATTTTTAAAATATTAATTGAAAATATTATTAATTTTTTCAATATAGATAAAAAAAATAGAATTTCTTTAAGAGTAATATCTGATCATATCAGAGCAGCGGTATTTATGATCGATTGTAATATTATTCCCTCAAATGAAGGTAGAGGGTACATATTAAGAAGAATCATTCGAAGAGCGATAGTTCATGGAAATAACATTGGAATTAAGAATTTGTTTTTTTATAAAATAGTAAATATTTTTATAAAATCTATAGATAATAAATATGTTACTTTTAAAAAAACAGAAAAAGAAATAAAAAAAATTATTTATGATGAAGAAGAAAAATTCCATTTCGCTTTAGAAAAAGGACTTTTTATATTGAATAAAGAAATAAAAAAAGTAAGAAATAATACTTTACAAGGAAAAATATTATTTTATTTATATGATACATTTGGTTTTCCTGTTGAAATTACTAATGAAATTTGTAAAAAAAATAATATTAAAATAGATGAATATGGATTTAAAAAAGAAATGGCTATACAAAAAGAAAAAGGAAGAAAAAATAGAGATCTAAAAAATAATACTGAAAATATATTTTTACCAACAATTAATTCTTCTAAATTTGTAGGATATAAAAAAGATATTACTACATCTAAAATATTATTTATTATTTCTAATGGAAAAAGAAAAAAAAAAATATATTACGGAGAAAATGCTTATATTATTTTAAATAAAACAACTTTTTTTGGAGAATCATCCGGACAAACAGGTGATTCAGGAATTATTTACAACAACACAGGAATATTTAAAGTATATAAAACTCAAAAAAAAGAAGATTTAATATTACATTTTGGAAATGTTATTACAGGATATATACAAGAAAAAAATATTTTTACAACTAAAATAAATAAAAAAAATAGAATAAATATATCATCTAATCATACTGCTACTCATTTATTACATGCTTCTTTACGATATGTATTAGGGAATAAAATAAATCAACAAGGATCATGGATTGACGAAAATCATTTAACATTCGATTTTTCCCATAATAAAAAACTATCTATTAAAACATTGTTTAAAATTGAAAAATTAGTAAATTCTGAAATTCAAAATAATGTTTCAGTAAAAATAAAAAATATGTCTTTACTGGAATCGAAAAAAATAAATGCTATTGCTAGTTTTAAAGATAAATATGAAAACAAGGTACGTGTAGTAAAAATAAATGATTTTTCTATCGAACTTTGTGGAGGAACTCATGTTTCTAGAACAGGAGAAATTGGAACATTTAAAATTGTTTCAGAATCTAGTGTATCTTCCGGAATTAGAAGAATTGAAGCTGTAACAAGAAATCAAGCGATTCATGATATTCAAAATAAACATCTTATTTTAGATACAATTAAACAAGAATTACAAATAAATGAATTACAATTAATACAAGAAATAAAAAAAAAAATAAATAAAATAAATATTTTAGAAAAAAAAATATCTGAATTAGAAAAAATAGAAATATATTACTTAAGTAAAAAACTAATTTTAAAGATTATTTCAAAATATAGTTTTAATATATTAATATATCAATTTAATAAAAAAAATAATAATTTTTTGTATAACGTAATAGATTTTTTAATGAATAAAATTAATAATCTAATTATTATATTTAGTAATATTTATGATAATAAAACATTTTTTATTATTAAAATTAATAAAAATATTACAAATCAAATTAGTGCAGTAAATATATTAAAAAAAATTATGTCTGAAATAAAAGGAAAAGGAGGTGGTAATATTACAGTAGCTAAAGGAGGTATTAAAAAAATTATATTTCTTTCACAATTAGAAGATAAAATTTATAATTGGATTAATAATGATTTAAAAAAAATAAATTAGAAAAAATAATTAAAAAAAATAATAATTTATATATATTAAAAAATAGTATTTCATACAAACATAAACAAAAATTTTGTATTTTAATTTAATCAGGATTTCATAGAATGCTTATTCTAACGCGTAGAGTTGGAGAAACTTTAATTATTGGTGATGAAGTTACCGTTACAGTATTAGGTGTTAAAGGAAACCAGGTTCGAATAGGTGTTAATGCTCCGAAAAATGTATCAGTACATCGTGAAGAAATATATGAAAGAATCAAAGCAGAAAAAAATAAAAAACTAATTAAATAAAAAATATATATGAATAAAAAATTACGTCTTAATATTAAGACGTAATTTTAAAAAAAATAATTATATATTTTTTATAAAAATTTTTTAAAAAATAAAATTTTATTTTTTTTTTTTAATTTAAAATTAAAAAATATAATTGACTTATTATTTAAACACAGTAATATCATATACAGTATTATTTTTACTTATACTTTAAATAAATTGTATATATTTTTAACAAGGCGAGATGGCCGAGTGGTTTAAGGCGCTCCCCTGCTAAGGTAGTATGCAATTTTTGCATCGAGGGTTCGAATCCCTCTCTCGCCAATAGTGAAAAAATTTTTGCATCCGTAGCTTAGTTGGATAGAGCACTCGGCTACGAACCGAGAGGTCAAAGGTTCGAATCCTTTCGGATGCAAATAAATTTTTTAAAATATAAAAAATAATAAAATATTAAATTATATTTAATTTAAATTTAAATCAGGAATAGAAATTTTGTTTTTAAACATATCAAAAGAAATAAATTGGTTAAAAGAAAATATATCTGAACTAAAAGATATAACAAGAGGTATAGAAAGAGAGACATTAAGAGTAGATTGTAAAGGAAACCCATCTTTAAAAAATCATCCTGGTAATATGGGAAGTACATTAACGCATAAATGGATTACTACTGATTTTTCTGAAAATTTAATAGAATTTATAACTCCAAAAAATAAATCTATAAATTATATAATAAAATTTTTACAGGATTTGTATAAATATTCTACTAAAAATATTTATTTTAAAGAAAGACTTTGGCCATTAAGTATTCCTTATTATAATAATAAAAATACAAAAATAAATATTGCTAGATATGGAAATTCTGATATAGGAATTTTAAAAGAAATATATAGAAAAGGTTTAAAAAATAGATATGGAAACGCAAAAAATATAATAGCAGGTATTCATTATAATTTTTCTTTTCCTTTAAATTTTTGGAAAAAATGGAAAAATATAAAAAATATAGAAGAACAAAAAAAAATAATTTCTACAGGATACTTAGGTTTAATAAGAAATTATTATAGAGTAGGTTGGATAATACCGTTATTATTTGGATCTTCTCCTGCTTTACCTATTAATTTTTTAGAAAATAAAATAAATAAAAATATTAAATTTAAAAAACATAAAAAAAATTTCTTATACTTACCTTGGTCTACTTCTATCAGAACTAGTAATATTGGATATAATAATGATATAGAAAAAAAAATATTGAAAATTCATTATAATAGTTTAGATGAATATATTACAAAAGTTAAATTTGCAAAAAATACACCATATAAAAAATTTATTGAAATAGGAAAAAAAGATGAAAAAGGTTGTTTAAAACAACTAAACACTAATTTAATACAAATAGAAAGTGAATTATATTCTCAAATTAGACCTAAACAATCTATTCAAACAAAAGAAAAATCTATAATAAATTCTTTAGAATATAATGGTATTGAATATGTAGAAATTAGATCAATTGATGTAAACCCTTTTCAAAATATTGGAATCGAAAAAAAACAATTATTATTTATAGATTTATTGATAATTTGGTGTACATTATCTAAATCTAAAATGATTAATACGGCAGAATTACAAAATATTAATAAAAATTGGGAAATTATTTCTTTATATGGTAAAAAACCAAATCAATCATTATTTTTAAATGATACATCAAAAAAAATACCTATTATCGAAATTTGTAAATTTATTTTTCAGGAATTAAAGAAAATAGCAAACATATTAGATAATTTTTTAAATAAAAATATATATCAAAAATCATGCTTATATTTCGAAAATTTTTTATATTATCCAGAATTAAGTTATTCTTCTAGAATATTGAAAAAAATGAAAAGATACGGTTTCAAAAAAACTGGTTTAAAAATTTCTAATAATTATTATTATTCTAATATCAACAAAAATTATTCTTTACTAGAAAAAAAATCTTTTCTAAAAGAATCTAAAAATTCATATCTTAAAAAAAATTTTTTAGAAAAAATGTAATATAAAATTTTTTTAAAATAAATATATATTTTTATTTTTTTTTATTATATTATTACTAATAATACAATAAAACATTAATACTAAAATAAATATGTTAAAAAAAATTATTTTCATAATACTATTTTTTTCAATTTTTAATATACAAAATTTTAAATATACTTTTTCCTCTGAATTTCGTCAAAATAATTTCAATCAAGCAAAAAAATTTGCTATAAAAATATCAAAAAAATTTCCTAAATCATTTTATTGTGGTTGTACAATTAATTGGAATGGAAAAAAAGGTATTCCTGATTTAAAATCTTGTAATTATAAAATTAGAAAAAATAGAATACGTGCAAATAGAATTGAATGGGATCATATTGTTCCTGCTTGGGAATTTGGTCATAATAAAAAATGTTGGAAAAAAGGAGGTAGAAAAAAATGTTCTAGTAATTCAATTTTTAAAAAAATGGAATCAGATTTACATAATTTACAACCTGCAATAGGAGAAATTAATGGAGATAGATCAAATTTTTCTTTTTATGAATGGAAAAAAAATCATAAAAAAAATTTTTATGGATCTTGTCACGTATTAATTGATTTTAAAAATAAAAAAATAGAACCTCCTAATAGTAAAAAAGGAATAATATCCAGAACATATTTATATATGTCTTATAGATATAAAATAAAAATTCCAAAAAAACAAATGATTTTATTCAAAAAATGGAATTCTAAATATCCAGTCAACAAATGGGAATGTCAAAGAGATAACTTAATATATAAAATACAAGGTAATCATAATCAATATGTTCATAATAAATGCATAAAAATACCAAAATAAAAATGAAAAAAATTAGAATATTTTATCCAAAAATGATTAAATTACATGATGTAATTATAATTACAAAAGAAAAAAAAAATTATCATTATTTAAAAAATGTATTACGTATTAAAAATACTGATAATGTAGAAATATTTAATAACACAAAATATATATTTTATTGTAAAATAAATATATTAGAAAAAAAAATAGAATTAATAATACATTCAAAAAAAAAATTTAATAATGAATCTCCTATTTATATACATTATGCACAAATAATACCTAAAAAAATAAAAAAAATAGATTTTTCTATACAAAAAAGTACAGAGTTAGGAGTAAATGAAATTACACCAATTTACTTCAAAAAAAAAAATAATCAATTAGATAGTTTTATAAAAAAAAACAGAAGATGGAAAGAAATAATAATTTCTTCTTGTTTACAATCTGAAAGAATGAGAATTCCTATTCTAAATAAACCTATAGAATTTGAAAAATGGTGTGAATTTATAAAAAATATAAAATGTGCTAAAGTAGTATTTTCTCCAAATTCATCTTTAAAAATTAAAGATTTAAAAAAAAATATAAATAAAATAGTATTTTTAATTGGTCCAGAAAATGGATTAGAAGAAAATATAGAAAAAATAGTTAGTTTTGGATTTATAAAATTAAATTTAGGACCTAGAATATTAAAAACAGATACAGCTTCGATAACTGCAATTTCAAATATTCAATCACAATATGGAGATATTTAAAAATAGGTTTTTACGCCTTGTTTAGTTCCTACTAAAAGTATATCAGCTTTTCTTTTAATAAATAAACCAACAGAAACTACTCCTGATATAGAATTAATTTTATTCTCTATATATAATGGATTTTCTAAATTCAAATTAAACACATCAATTATTAAGTTTCCATAATCAGTTATAAAACTTTTTCTAATTTTAGGTATTCCAGATAATTTTTTTATTTGAGAACAAACATAATTAATAGACATTGGTATTACTTCTACAGGTACAGGAAAAAATTTTCCTAAATCTTTTACTATTTTATTTTCATCAACAATACAAATAAAACTATCAGAAAAAGATGAAATAATTTTTTCTCCAGTTAAAGCTCCACCACCACCTTTAATCATTTGTTTATTTTTATTAATTTCATCTGCACTATCAATATACAATTGTAATCCACTAATGTCATTTAAATCCATAACTTTAATTTTATTTTTAATTAATTGTTTTGTGGATTCTTTAGAACTAGATACTGCTCCTTTAATTAAGTGTTTTACTTGTTTTAATTCTTCTATAAATAATTTAATTGTACTACCAGTTCCAATACCTACTGTGATACCAGGATAAATATAATTAATTGCTTCTATACAAGCATATTTTTTTAATTTATTTACATATTTATTCATATTTTTTGTTCTAAAAAAATTGTCAATTATTAAATTGATAAATTTATCATCAATATAATTTTTTAATTAAAAAAAATATCATTTCTGGGGTACCTGGATTCGAACCAGGGATGTCGGTATCAAAAACCGATGCCTTAACCACTTGGCTATACCCCAAAAAAATATTAGTAATACAAATAAATTTTTATGTTTTTATGTATTTTACGGAGAGCGAGACTCGAACTCGCAAACTAATGAAAGTGCCAGAACCTAAATCTGGTGCGTCTACCATTTTCGCCATCCCCGTTTTTTATAATTTTATATAAAATATATATAATTTTTAGCTATGATGGGAATTGAACCCATGACCTCAGCGTTATGAGTGCTGCGCTCTAACCGAACTGAGCTACATAGCCCCTTATTAAAAATAAAAATATTTTATTTGTAATAATAAATATTTTTTAAAATACAATAAAAAGTATAATTATTTTTGTGATAAAATGAATTATAACATTATATAATATTTTTGTAAAATAACAAATTTATTATATTTGTATTATTAATATATTGTTTTTTTTGGAAAAAATTTATGAATAATTTTTTAACAAACATAATTGAAAAAGATATTAAAAATAAAAAAAATTTTTTTTTAAAAACAAGATTTCCTCCGGAACCTAATGGATATCTCCATATTGGTCACTTAAAATCAATTTTTTTAAATTTTGGATTAGCAAAAAAATATAACGGATTATGTAATTTACGGTTTGACGATACAAATCCAAAAAAAGAAAAAACTAAATATGTAAAATCAATTAAAAAAGATATACGATGGTTAGGTTTTAAGTGGAATAAAAGAAGTAAATTTACTTCTCAATATTTTAAAGAAATTTACATATATGCAAAAAAATTAATAAAAAAAAATTTAGCATATGTAGATTTATTAAATAAACAAGAAATTAAAATATATAGAGGAACATTATTATTAAAAGGGAAAAATAGTCCTTATAGAAATCAAAATATAGAAAAGAATTTAATTTTATTCAAAAAAATGAAATCAGGGTATTTTGCTGAAGGACAAGCATGTTTAAGAGCTAAAATTGATATGGGTTCATCATTTATGATATTAAGAGATCCTGTATTATACAGAATAATATTTGAAAAACATCATAACACAAAAAATAATTGGTGTATTTATCCTACTTATGATTTTTCACACTGTATATCTGATTCAATTGAAAAAATTACTCATTCTTTATGTACACTTGAATTTCAAGATAATAGAAGAATATATGATTGGATATTAAAAAATATTCAAATCAAAAACCCATCTAAACAATACGAATATTCTCGTTTAAAATTAGAAAATACTATTCTTTCAAAAAGAAAATTAAAATTATTAATACAAAAAAAAATAGTCCAAAATTGGGATGATCCTAGACTTGCTACAATTTCTGGACTGAGAAAAAGAGGATATACTCCTGATTCTTTGAATAATTTTTGTAATAAAATAGGTATTAGTAAACAAGAAAGTTTAATTGAATTAAGCCTATTAGAATCATGTATAAGAAAAGATTTAAACGAGAAATCTATTCGTAGAATGGCTGTATTAAATCCTATTAAACTTATTATTTTAAATCTTTCAAAATACCATTACGAAGAAATTATAGTTCCTAACCATCCTAACAATACGAATCAAGGATTTCACAAAATAATATTTAGTAAAGAAATTTATATTGATCAATCTGATTTTCAAGAAACAAATAATAAAAAATACAAAAGATTAAATTTTAAAAATAATGTTAGATTAAGATATGCATATACTATTACTGTAAAATATGTTAAAAAAAATAAATTCGGTAAAATAAATAAAATATTTTGTACATATGATAAAAATACATTAAACAAAAAACCAAAAAATAAAAAAATTACAGGAGTATTACATTGGATTTCTAAAATTAATACAAGTAAAGCAGAATTTAGAATATATTCTTCTCTTTTTTTGATAAAAAATCCTGAAAAAGAAAAAAATTTTTTAAATTTCATTAATAAAAATTCATTAACTACGAAGATAGGTTTTGTAGAAAAAGATTTACAATATAATTTATGTAAAATTCCATATCAATTCGAAAGAGAAGGATATTTTTTCATTTCTTCATTAAAAAAATATAAAAATAAACTAGTTTTCCATCAAACTGTTAGTTTGAAAGAAGATAAAAACTCATTTAATTAATAAAAATTGTTTTATTTTATAAATTAAATTATAATAAATATAAATATTTGGTTAAATATGGCTACAAAATATGTTTTTATAACCGGTGGAGTTGTTTCATCTTTAGGAAAAGGAATTACAACCGCATCGATAGCTTCGTTATTAGAATCTAGAGAATTAAAAGTAACGATAATTAAATTAGACCCTTATATTAATATTGATCCTGGAAATATGAGTCCTATTCAACATGGAGAAATATTTGTTACTGCAGATGGATCAGAAACAGATTTAGACTTAGGTCATTATGAAAGATTTATAAAAACAAAAATGACTAATTTAAATAATTTTACTACTGGAAGTATTTATTCAGAAGTGCTAGAAAAAGAAAGAAAAGGGGAATATTCCGGTGATACTATTCAAGTTATTCCACATATTACTGATGCTATAAAAAATAGAATTAAAAAGGGTTCAAAAAATATAGATATATCGTTTATAGAAATAGGAGGAACTGTAGGAGATATAGAATCACTTCCTTTTTTAGAATCTGTTCGACAAATGGCAGTTGAGGTTGGTAAAAAAAATGTATTTTATATTCATCTTACCCTAGTTCCTTATATCACTACAGCAGGTGAAATTAAAACTAAACCAACACAACATTCAGTAAAAAAACTATTATCAATAGGAATCCAACCTGATATAATCATATGCAGATCTGAAAAAATTATTCCTTTCCTAGAAAGAAAAAAAATTGCCTTATTTTGTAATATTTCTCCTAAAGAAGTTATTTCCTTACAAGATGTAGATTCAATATATACAATACCTAATTTACTGAAAATTCAAAATGTAGATAACTACATATGTAAAAAATTTAGAATAAAAGCTCCTATAGCAAATCTTACCGAATGGGAAAAAGTAATATTTGAAGAAAACAACTTTGTAGAAACAATAACTATTGGAATAATAGGAAAATATATTTCATTACCTGATTCTTATAAATCTATTATTGAAGCTTTAAAACACGGTGGGTTAAAAAATAAAATATCTGTTTCTATTAAATTAATTAGTTCTCAAGATATAGAAAAAAAAGGAATTAACAATTTAAAATTTTTAAATGCCATATTAATACCTGGAGGTTTTGGGAATAGAGGTATTAAAGGAAAAATTATTGCATCAAGATATGCTAGAGAAAATAATATTCCATATTTAGGAATTTGTTTAGGTATGCAAATAGCTTTAATTGAATTTGCAAGAAATGTAGTAGGTATGAAACATGCTAATTCAACTGAATTTGCTCCTAAATGCATATATCCGATTATTCAATTAATAAAAAAAAAATGCTATTTTTCCAAAAATAATAATTTTAATAAAAAAAATCAAAAAATGCGTTTAGGAGAAAAAGTTTGTATTTTATCTGATAATTGTTTATCAAAAAAAATATACAAAAGTTCTATCATAAAAGAAAGATACAGACATAAATATGAAGTAAATAATATTTTAATAAAAAAAATGATACCTTTTGGATTACAAATATCTGGACATTCAAAAAATAAACAAAGAATAGAAATAATAGAAATAATAAATCATCCATGGTTTATTGGATGTCAGTTCCATCCTGAATTTACTTCTAACCCTAAAACAGGTCATCCTTTATTTATTAGTTTTATTCTTGCAGCAAAAAAAAATAAAAATATTACAAAATAATTTATCAATATATATGAAATATAAAAATTTTCACAGGAAATATAATATGTCAAAAATAAAAAAAATTATTGCTCGTGAAATCATTGACTCAAGAGGATATCCTACTGTAGAAGCAGAAGTACACCTAGAAAGTGGTCATATAGGATTTGCAGCAGCTCCTTCTGGAGCATCTACTGGAAAAAAAGAAGCTTTAGAATTGAGAGATAATAATCCAGAATATTTTCACGGAAAAGGAGTTTTAAAATCTGTAAAATATATTAATGAAAGTATTTCAAAAGCTTTAAATAAAAAAAATTCTTTAGATCAAAATGAAATTGATAATATTATGATTAATTTAGATGGAACTGAAAATAAATCTATATTGGGTGCAAATTCTATTTTATCAGTTTCTTTAGCTGTATTGAAAGCAGCATCTGCATTTCAAAAAATACCTTTATACAAATATATATCTATATTACATGGTACTCCTAATAAATTTTCTATGCCTTTACCTATGATGAATATAATTAACGGAGGTAAACATGCTAACAACAATATTGATATTCAAGAATTTATGATCCAACCTATTTCAGCTAAAAATATTAAAGAATCAATTCACATGGGATGTAATGTTTTCCATACCTTATCAACAATATTAAAAAAAAGAAATTTAAGTACTGCTGTAGGAGATGAAGGTGGTTTTTCTCCTAATCTTAAATCTAATCAACAAGCATTAGATCTTATTCAAGAAGCCATCGAAAAATCTAATTTTTCTTTAGAAAAAGATTTTATGCTAGCAATAGATTGCGCAGCTTCAGAATTATACAATAAAAAAAATAAGTTATATATTTTACAAGGAGAAAATAAAAAATTTACAAATAAAGAATTTACTGCATATTTAAAAAAATTATCTCAATTATATCCTATTTCTTCTATAGAAGATGGACAAGATGAAGATGATTGGGATGGTTTTTTATACCAAACAAAACAATTAGGAGAAAAAACTCAACTAGTTGGAGATGATTTATTTGTTACAAATAAAAAATTATTACAAAAAGGAATCGATAAAAAAATAAATAACGCTATTTTAATCAAACCTAACCAAATAGGAACAATCACAGAAACTCTACAAACTATTCAACTCGCTCAAGAAAATAATTATTCTGTAATTATATCCCATAGATCAGGAGAAACAGAATATTCTACTATCGCAGATTTAGCAGTAGGAACAAATGCAGGACAAATAAAAACTGGTTCATTAAGCAGATCGGATCGTTTATCAAAATATAACCAATTAATTAGAATTGAAGAAAAAATAGGATGTAAAAATGCTCCATTTTATAGAATAAAAGAATTAAAATTAAAATAAAAATACCATATGACAAAATTTGTACTAAATACATAAATTTTATCTTTTATACAAAAAATTAAAATTTTATTTAATACATATAAAATATGTATCGTTTTAATAAAATTATTATTATAAATATAAAAAAATATTTTATTTCTTAACTTAACATGAATATTAAGTTAAGAATATAAAAAATTTAATTTTATACAAAATTATTGTGAAAATATTTTATTAATAATAAAAATAGTAATTTTTATAAATTTATTTTTTTTAAACTAATTTTTTTTTTAAAAAAATAATTATTTTATCAATAATATTGTTTAAATCTTCTGTTCCATTAATATGAATGTCTGGATTTTTAGGATTTTCATATTTTGAATCTAAACCAGTAAAATTTTTTATTTTTCCCATTCTATATTTTTTATATAATTTCTTAGGATCTCTTTTTTCACAAATTTCAATAGGAGTATCTACAAATATTTCTATAAAATTTTTTCTTCCTATAATATCTTTTGCTAAATTTCTATGAGAATTATTAGGAGAAATTACAGAGGTTAATACTAATAACCCAGCATCTAACATTAATTTTGAAACTTCTGCAATTCTTCTTATATTTTCTAATCTATCTTTAGAACAAAAAGATAAATCTTTACATAATCCTGTTCGAATATTATCTCCATCTAATAAATAAGTATTAAATTTTAAATTATATAATTTTTTTTCTAAATAATTTGATATAGTGGATTTTCCTGATCCTGATAAACCAGTAAACCATAATACTAAAGAAACATGTTTATTTTTTTTTTCTCGCAAATTTTTATTAATAAACTTTTTTTGCCAAAAAATATTATTTTCAATCTGAAAATTAATTTTTTTCATAAAATTTTTTATTTTTCTAATGAAATATTTTTTACATTCCAATGAGGAAAATGTTTTCGAACTAAATTATTTAAATCTAATTCCAAATTAGAATATGTAATTTGTGTATTTAAAAATACATCTCGGTCTATTTTTTTAATCATTCCAGCACCTACTGTAAGATTCGTTATAGAATCTATAAAAATCATACTACCTATAAATTTATTTTTTTTAAAAGTATCGCATACCACTAATTCATCAAAATATATTTCTATTACTCCTATTTCATTCAAACTAATAACATTAGAATAAATTTTTTCTAAATTTTGAATATTAATTTTATAAAAAATTTTTTTTATATAACAACGAGTTTGTTTATAATGTATTTTTACATTATAATTTTTATTTATCATTAAAGGTATCTTTGACATCCAAACAACAGTTACTATAATTTTATTAATTCCTTTTAAATTTGAATTTTTATTAACTAATACATCTCCTCTGCTAATATCAATATTATCTTGTAAAGTTATAGTAATTGGTTCAAACAAATTTGTTTGATTCAATTTACCATCATAAGTAATAATTTCAGAAATTTTCGAATATTCATTAGAAGGTAAAATCTTAACAGATGATTTTTTTTTTATTATTCCTTTTACAACAGATCCAGAATATCCTCTAAAATCTAAATTCGGTCTATTAATATATTGAATTGGAAAAATAAAATTGTTTTCTGTACAGGAATATGAATCAATTTGTATATTTTCTAAAATATCTAGTAAAGTTGGACCATTATACCAATGAATAATTTTGTTTGAAACAACTACATTTTCTCCTGTTAATGCAGATATAGGTACAAAATATATATTTAATACATTAGATAGTTTTTTACTAAATTGTATGAATTGTTTTTTAATTTCATTAAACTTATTTTCATCATAATTTACTAAATCCATTTTATTAATTGTAACTATTAAATATCGAATACCCAATAAATTTGAAATAAAAGCATGTCGGTAAGTTTGTTTTAAAATACCTTTACGTACGTCTATTAATAAAATAGACAATTCGCATAAAGACGCTCCAGTTACCATATTACAGGTATATTGTGAATGACCTGGAGTATCTGCAATAATAAATTTTCTTTTATTAGTAGAAAAATATCTATATGCTACATCAATAGTAATTCCTTGTTCACGTTCAGCTTGTAAACCATCAACTAATAATGATAAATCTAAATTTATACCTTGTGTTCCATGTTTTTTACTATCATGATACAAAGAATCTAATTGATCACTATATATCTGTTTAGAATCATGTAATAATCTTCCAATTAAAGTGCTTTTTCCGTCATCTACACTTCCACATGTTAAAAATCTCAGCATATTTTTATTATATTTAGAATGTAACCATTTTTTAATTATAAATTTATTATCTTCTTTTTGAATATTACTAATCATTATCATTTATCCTTAAAAATAACCTTGCTTTTTTTTTAATTCCATAGAATTAGAAATATCATGATCAATTACGCGTCCAGTACGTTCACTGGTATTTAGTATTAAAGTTTCATTAATTACATCTAATAAAGTGTTTGCAGTCGATTTAATTGCATAAGTAAGTGGCCAACAACCTAATGTTCGAAACCTTATCATTCTTTTTTTAATTTTTTCATTTTTATCTAATAAAATTCTATTATCATCTACCATTAACAATTCATTATTACGTTTTATAGTAGGTCTTTTTTTAGCAAAATATAAAGGAACAATTTCAATATTTTCTAAATATATATATTTCCAAATATCAATTTCAGTCCAGTTCGATAAAGGAAATACTCTAATACTTTCACCTGGTTTAATTTGACTATTATAAATATTCCATAATTCAGGTCGTTGCTTTTTAGGATCCCATTTATGCAAAGAATCCCGAAAAGAATATATACGTTCTTTTGACCTCGATTTTTCTTCATCTCTTCTAGCTCCACCAAAAGCAGCATCAAATTTATAATTAGTAATGGCTTTTTTTAATCCTTCTGTTTTCATAATTTCTGTATATTTAGAACTATTTTGTTTTAAAAAAGGATTAATATTTTGATTCTTTCCTTTATTATTTATAAATACTATTAATTCTGATTGTATTTTTTTCGTAATATAATCACGAAATTTATACATATCACGAAATTTCCATCCTGTATCTATATGCAATAAAGGAAAAGGAATTTTTCCTGGATAAAAAGCTTTTTTCGCAAGGTGTAACATTACTGAAGAATCTTTTCCTATTGAATATAACATTACTGGATTTTCAAATTCCGATACTACTTCTCGCATAATAGAAATACTTTCAGATTCTAATTGAGATAAATGAATAAAACCTTTTTCCTTCATTCTGATAACTAACTCCTGTAAAATAAACTAAAATAAGAATTATTTTTTTTAAATATTTTATTTGACATATTTAAATTAAACCAATTACATTTTCTATAAAAATTTACTACATCTCCAACAATAAGTAAAATAGGAGTATGTATACTGCTACAAAAATCTGGAAAATTTTTTATACAACTAATTTTTACTGTTTGATAAGATGTAGTTCCTTGACTAATTATTGCTACAGGAATATCTAATGAAATTTTTTTTTTTATTAAATCATTAGAAATATTTAATGCATTCATTTTTACCATATAAATTACTATTGTATATGCTATATTTTTTGACTTTAAAAAAGAAAAAATATTACGATCATAATCGTTGCCATGTATAAATATCACCCCTTTTGAAAATTTTCTATGAGTTAATGGTATTCCTGTATAAGCAGCAATTCCTACTGCAGCAGTAATACCCGGTATAATTTGAAAAGGTATTTTAGAAGAAACAATTTTTTCTAATTCCTCTCCACCTCTTCCAAAAATAAAAGGATCTCCCCCTTTTAAACGAACAACTTTATTTCCTTTACTTGCAAATTTTATTAACAAATCATTAATCTTTTTTTGACTAAAGTTTTTACCTAAATATCTCTTTCCTACACAAAATTTTTTAGAATCACGACGTGCTAATTCTAACACTTGATAACCAACTAAGCTATCATATAAAACTATATCCGCTTGTTGTATAACTTGTAAAGCTCTTAATGTTAATAAACCTGGATCTCCTGGTCCACTACCAACAATAAATATTTCTCCTGTTTGACATTTAGATTTTTTAATTATATCCTTAAAAGTAATAAAAGCACGTTCTTGTTGTCCTATTAAAATTTGATTTAAAAAAATACTATTAAATACTTTTTCCCAAAAAATTCGTACTAAATATGTTTTTTTAAAATAAAATTTTATTTTTTCTCTCCATTTCTTTGCAAAATTTACTACTTTTCCAATTTGAAACGGTATTATAGATTCAATTTTTTCTCGTATTAATTTTAATAATACAGGAGAATATCCAGAAGATGTCAAAGATATTATTACAGGATTACGATCAATAATAGAAGGAAATATAAAAGAACATTTCGATTTATCATCTACAATATTAACAAACAAAAAGTTTTTTGTTGATAAATTAGATATTTTAGAATTTAAAACTTTATCATTTGTCGCTGATATTACTAAAAAAACTTTTTTTAAATGTTTTTCATGAAAAATAGTACTAATCCATTCTATTTTTTTTTGTAAAACTAATTTATTTAAATCCATACAAATATTTTTTGCAATTATTTGAATTAACGCTCCAGATCTTAACAACAAAAATACTTTTCTTTTGGCAACTTCTCCCCCGCCTATTATTAATATGCGTTTTTTTTTTAAATTTAAAAAAAGAGGAAAATATTCCACAAATTGAACTCCTTATTAAAAATTTATAATAATATTGAATTTAAATTCATATTTATTTATTAATATAATGTATACCACATTCTCTTTTTAATCCAAAAAATCGAGTATTTTCTTCTAATTCTCCTTTTTTCCATTTTCTTGTTGTATGAATATCTCCTACAGATCTATAATTTTTTTTCCATAAAGGATGCATATCCAAATTATTTTTTTTTATATAAGAAAAAATCATATTATTATCCCAATCCAAAATAGGTAAAAACTTAAATATTTTATTTTGAATACTTAAAAAAGACAAATTCGAACGTGTTGTTGATTGTTGTCTTCTTAATCCAGCTATCCATGTTTTTACTTTTAATACTTTTAAAGATTTTTTCATTGGAATTATTTTATTTATTTTATTATATAAATTAATTCCATCTAATTTTTGTTCCCATAGTTTTCCGTATCTTGCTTCTTGCCATCTTGGAGATATTTTTGATCTAAAAATATATAAATTTAATTGTAATTTTGCGACCATTTTATCAATATAACGATATGTATCAGAAAATAAATATCCAGTATCAATTAAAACAACAGGAATTTTAGGAATATGTTTAGTAACTAAATGCAATAAAACTGAAGATTGTATACCAAAACTAGAAGAAAGAATATGATTTTTAGGTAATTTATTTAAATTCCAAATTATTCTATCTTCGATAGACATATTTTTTATTTTATTATTAATATCATCTAAAAAATTTTTTTGTTCTTGTTTTTTTAATTGAATGATTTCACATAAATTAGTCATTTTTTCTCTTAACGTTAATTATTTTTTCCAAAATTCTTCAGAAGAATTAGTAATTTCTTTTACAATTTTTTTACGTATTACAAAATCACCAAAACCTTCTTTATTTTTTTTTTCTATGGACCATAAAGTAATTAAAATAGATAATTTTTCTAAAATAACTTTTTCATTACAATTTTCAATATATAAACTAGGAATTCTAGTACCTATTCGATTTCCTCCAAGATATAAATTGTATTTACCTGGAGATTTTCCTATTAATCCTATTTCAGCTAGTAAAGCTCTTGCACAATTATTTGGACATCCAGTAATACGAACAACAATATATTCATCAATTAAATTATTTTTTAAAAAAATTTTTTCTAATTTTTTAATAAAACCATCTAACATTCGTTCTGCTTCAGCCATTGCTAAAGGACATGTAGGAAAAGATACACATGCCATGGAATTTTGTCTTAAAAGAGATGTATTATGAATTAAATTATATTTAATAGCTATATTGTTAATTTTTTTTTTATTATTTTCTGATATTCCAGATATTATTAAATTTTGACTTGATGTAATTCTAAATGTACCAGTATGTGCTTTTGCAATTTCTAAAATTCCCAATCTAATATTTGAATGATTATATTGAGAAATTCTACCATTTGGAACAAAAATAGTTAAATACCATAAACCATTAAAACCTTTTACCCATCCAAATTTATCACCTCTTTCTAAAAAAAAATACGGATAATTCTTTTTTAAAATAATTCCTGATCTAGATTCTATTTCTTTTTTAAAATTATCAATACCAACTCTTTTAATAGTATATCTTGTTTTTGCATTCTTTCGATTTGTTCTATCACCCCAATCTCTTTGTATTGTAACAATTGACTCAACTACAGATAAAATTTTTTTAATAGATACAAAACCTATTTCAGAAGCAATCGCTGGCCAGGTAGAGTGATTATTATGCTCTATAGATAATCCTCCTCCGATTAATATATTAAATCCTAGAATTTTATTTTTATTAATAAAATCAGGAATTGTAATTAAACTAATATCATTTGCATGAATATCTACATCATTATTAGGAGGTATTACTATACTAATTTTAAATTTTCTAGGCAAATATGATTTACTTAATATTGGTTCTTTTTCATTAGAAAAAATTTTTTTTTTATCTAACCATATTTCTGAATATGCATGTGTTTTAGGAAGTAAATGATCTGAAATTTTTTTAGCCCATTTATATGATTCATAATGTAAATAAGATTCATAAGGATTAGAAGAACATACAACATTTCTATTAACATCATTTGCAGTAGCTAAAGAATCTAATTGAATAGAATTTAACATTTTATGAGTTAATTTTAGTTTATTTTTAAAAATTCCATGCAACTGAAAAGTTTGTCTATTTGTTAATCGAATAGTTTTATAAAATGTATTTGAAATAGCAAATTTATCTATTTTTAGCCATTGCTTAGTGGTAATCACTCCTCCTGGTATTCTACATCTCAACATCATGGTATATCTTGGTTCTAATTTTTGATATATTCTTTCTTGTCGAATATCTCGATCATCTTGTTGATACATTCCATGAAATCGAATAAGAAAAAAATTATCTCCTTCAAAACCATTAGTAATATTATTTTTTAAATCTTTTTGAATTGTACCTCTCAAATAATTACTGTTTTTTTTTATTCGTTCAGCATCGCTAAGAATTCCTTTTACAATAAAATTACTGTCTTTATTTTTATTATTATTCATTAATATATATCTCTTTGATATCGTTTTTCTTCACGTAATTTATTTAAAAAATTTTCTGATTTTTCTAAACTCATAAAAGAATTTTCTGAAATAATTTTAATTAAACATTGTTCCACATCTTTTGCCATATTGGAAGCATTCCCGCATACATATATAAAAGATCCTTGTTTAATCCAATCCCATAATTCTTTTCCTTTTTCTAATATTTTATCTTGTACATATATTTTTTCTGTTTGATCTTGTGACCATGCTAAATCTATATTTGTTAATAAACCTTTTTTTAAATATCTTTTCCATTCTTCTTGATATAAAAAATCTTCCGAAATAGTTGGATTACCAAAAAATAACCAATTTTTTCCTTGTGATTTATTATTATCTCTTTCTTGCATAAAAGATCGAAATGGAGCAATTCCTGTTCCAGGGCCTATCATAATTATATTAGAATCTATATTTTTAGGTAATTTAAACTGATTATTTTTTTCTACAAAAATTTTTACAGTATCATTAACCATCAGACGATTAGAAAGATATCCAGAAGCTCCTCCTATATGCATTTTATTCGATATCATATAACGAAGACAGTTTACTGTAATATGAATTTCATCTTCATTTTCTAATTGCGAAGAAGAAATAGAATAAAAACGCGGAGATAAAGATCTTAAAATAGTAGATAGTTTTTCTGCAGAAATTTTACAAGGATATTTACGAATCATTTCTAAGAAAGGTGTTGTTTTACTATATAAAAAAATATCCTTTTCGTTTTCAAAAATAGAATTCAGAGAAAATTTTTGATTCAATATAAAATATTTTTTTACTGTAAAAGGAGAATTAACAGTAATATCAAAAATTTTTTTTAAAGATTCGAAAATATTAATTTTTTTATTTTTATAAATATAAAATTCATTTTTTTTAATTTGTAATATATCCAATATTTCTAAAATTAATTCTGGATCGTTTTCATACCAAATTCCAAGAGAATCTCCTGGACAATAATTAATTCCAGAATTTTCAATATCTAATTCAATATGTCTTACATCTTTTTTAGAATATCGTCCAGTTATTTTTTGATTTACAGATATCGAAGCGATATAAGGATTTAATTTATTAAAAATATTATTAATAGATTTTTTTGATATATTATTTTCTATTTCTGAATTTTTAACTTCAATGTTTTTATTTTTTTTTTTTATTATACTAATAATATTTTTTATCCAAGGTTTAACATAATCAGAATAATCTAAATCAGCATCTATCCTTTCTAAAATTGGAACTGCACCTAATTTTTTTAATATATTATCAAATTTTTTACCAGCTTCACAAAAAAATTCGTAGGAAGAATCTCCTAAACCAAATATGCTATACGAAATATTATTTAAAATTATTTTTTTTTTAGATTTTAAAAAATTAAACATTTGTAAAGATTCTTCAGGTAAATCACCCTCTCCTTGTGTAGATATTACAATAATCAATACATCTTCATTTTGAATTTTTTTAAATTTATATTCATATGCATTAAATAATTTTGAATCAATGTTATTTTCTTTTAATTGATGATATAATTGTTCAGAAACAGATCGAGCATTTCCTGTCTGTGAAGCAGAAATTATAGTAACTTTTGAATTTTGTGAAATTATTTTTTCATTTTTTTTATTTTTAATAAAATTATTATTTTTTGTCTGAGCAATACCCCATAAATAACCTGAAATCCAAGCGCACTGATTGCTTTCAATATCATTAATTAAATTATCAAGTATATTTTTTTGTTCTTCTTTTAACGGATTTAATATATTATTTTGTATGTCATTTTTCATATTTTTTTATTTAATTACCTTTAAAAAATTATTGAATATAAAAATATATGTTAAATTTAAATTTAACGGATTGCAAAAAAATAGAATTTATAATTTAAATAATTTTATAAAAAATTTTATATTCTAAAATAAAGTATTTGATAATTTTTTATCAAGAACATAATCACAAAAATTAAATTATGTATTACTAATTTAATATAATATTATATTAAACTTATTTACTTTAAATAAGAGTTTAATAATGAAAAGATTATTATTTTCTATCATTATATATTTTTTTTTATCCAATTTAGTATTTGCTAAAAATATCATTCTAAAAAATGATATTAATAAAAATATCAATATAAATAAAAATACGAAAAAAATAGAAGAATTTTTTTCTTTTTTCTGTCCTTATTGCTATAATTTAGAATATCAATATCAATTTAATTATTTTTTAAGAAATAAATATTCTAATCAATCTATAATAAATAGTTATCATGTAAACATCAGCGATTCTTATTTAGAAAAAATGTTATCTAAAGCATGGATTATTGCAAAGGAACTACATATAGAAAACAAAGTTTTAATTCCTATATATACAAATATTCAAGAAAAAAAATATATAAAAAATTTTTCTACTTTAAAAAATATTTTTATAAAAAATTCTAAAATTCAATCTAAAATATATGACATGTATTGGAATAGTATATCAATTGAAATACGTTTAAAACAGGAATACGATATTATAAAAAAATTTCATATTATAAAAATACCTACTATATATATTAATCAAAAATATTTATTGGAATTAAATGATATATATCAATTACCTAAAAAAAAATTTTTAGAAAAACAAACACGATCAATTAATTTTTTATTAAAAAAAATATAAATATAAAAAATATATAATTTTTTAAAAAAAAGTAAATCATAAATTAATTTATAGAATAAATAATTTAAATTTAATAATAAATTTTTATACTAATAGAAAATATATTATAAAAGATAAATTGATACAAAAAATATTAATAAAAAAATGAAAAATAAAAATATAAATAATTCAACTTTAATAATAGATGGAACTTTTTGCTTATATAGATCTTATTATGCATTTCCTTTATTAAAAAATAAAAAAAATGATCATTGTGGAGCAATATATGGTTTCTTAAACACTTTAAAAAAATTAAAAAATACAATTTTTCCAAAAAAAATTATTATAGCATTTGATTCTGAAAAAAAAAATTTTAGACACAAAATTTTTTTACAATATAAACAAAATAGAAAAATGATTCCAGATATACTTAAACAACAAATTCATCCATTACAAAAAATAATAGAATATATGGGAATTTTAATTATTATGATTCCTAAAATAGAAGCAGATGACATAATAGGAAGTATTGTAAACACGTTAAAAAAAAAAAATACAAAAAAAATATTTATTTTTACTAATGATAAAGACATAGCACAATTAGTTAATCAACACATTTTTATTATTAATAGTAAATTTCAAATATTAGATAGAAATGCAATCAAAAAAAAATATGGAATTATTCCCAAATGCATTCCTGATTTTTTAGCTTTAACTGGAGATACATCTGATAATATACCAGGAGTATATGGAATAGGAAAAAAAACAGCAATTATTTTAATTAATAAATTTAAATACATCAAAAATATATACAAAAAAAATAATTTAATAAAAATTAAAGAAATAAGAAATGGTAATAATATTTTTAAAAAATTAACAAAAAATAAAAAACAAGCTTTTTTATCATTAAAATTAACTACCATTCAAAAAAATTTAATTACAATGGAAAAAATAAAATATTTCCAAAAAAATACTTTTAACGAAAAAAAATTATTATTTTTTTTTCAATATTATCAATTTAAAAAATGGACAAAATATATACAAGAAAAAATAAAAAAAAATAAAAAACAAGAAATAATGAAATTAACTTATTAAATGATAAAATAAATGATTATAAAAAAAAAAGTAATAACTGAAATAATCAAAGAAATAGATGTATCAAAATGGAAAAAAAATACAAATAAATATTTTTTTGTATCTTTTCTTATTAATACTAATAAAAAAAAAACAGTCACAACATTTTATTTTTTTACATATCCAAAAAAAATTCTTTATATATATAAAATTAAAAATTTTGAAAAATTATTAGAAAAAAATACTAATTTAATAGAATTAAAAAATATAAAATCATTTTTTGAAAATAAAAATATTCTCAAAATAACATATAATTTACAAAATTATTATAAAATTTTTAAAAAATTTCATATAAAAATATCGAAAAATATATTAGATATTAATCTAGAATTGTACATTACAAAAGGATTAATTCAAGAAAAAATAATTAAAGAAAAAATTAATTACGAATATAAACAATATGAAAAAAATTTTTTTAAATCTAATAAAAATAGATCAAAAATAAAACAAGAAGATTTGATTAATAAAATGCATAAAATAATTATATATATACATTTAAAATGTAATAAAATTCTTAATAAAGAAAAAAAACTAAACATAATTTTAAATTATATAGATCTTCCTCTTTCAGCTTTAATATATAAAATAGAAAATTATGGATTTTTATTAGATTGTAAAAAGTTAAAAATACAATCAAAAAATATATCTAAAAAAATGATTATTTTAGAAAAAGCTTCTTTTTTATTGGCTGGTGAAAAATTTAATATGTTATCAAGCAAACAAACAGAATATATATTATTCCAAAAAAAAAATTTTAAGAAATTTTATAAAACTCCTGGAGGAAAAAATTCTACCAAAGAATTAGTATTATTAAAATTATCAGAAAAAAATTTATTACCAAAAATAATTTTACAATATAGAAGTTTATGTAAATTAAAATCTTCTTATATAGATAAATTACCAAAAATGATTAATAAAAAAACAAAAAGAATCCATACTTCTTATAATCAATGTTTTACCATTACAGGAAGACTCTCATCTTCTAATCCAAATTTACAAAATATTCCTAAACACAGTGTAGAAGGTAATAAAATTAGACAATCTTTTATTGCTCCATCTGATTCCGTTATATTAACAGCTGATTATTCTCAGATTGAACTAAGAATTCTTGCACATTTATCAAAAGATAATATTTTAATAAAATCATTTAAAAAACATAAAGATATACACACTTCCACTGCATCAAAAATTTTTGAAATTCCAATTAATCAAATTACAGACCATCAAAGACAAATTGCAAAAACAATTAATTTTTCTTTGATATATGGAATGACTGCATTTGGTTTATCTAAAAAATTAAAAATTAATATCATAAAAGCAAAAAAATGTATTGATAATTATTTTAAAAAATATGAAGGAATATGTCGATATATAAAAAAAATACATTTACAAGCTATAAAAAAAGGTTATGTTTCTACTTTATTTGGTAGAAAGATATATATTAAAAATATTAATTCTAAAAATTATAATTTGAAAAGAACTGCGTATAGACAATGTATGAATGCACCTATGCAAGGAACAGTATCTGATATTATTAAAAAATCTATGATTATCATTGATAAATATATTAAAAATAAATATCAAAAAAAAGCAAAAATAATTCTACAAATACATGACGAACTAATTTTTGAAATAAAAAAAGAATCAGTAAAAATTTTATGTAAAAAAATACAAAAAATAATGGAAACAATAATAGTATTAGATATTCCAATACCAGTAAATATAAAAATTGGTGATAACTGGAGCGAAACTTATGAATTAAAAAAATATTTTAAAAATTATGAAACAAATTTTGTAAATTAAAACTGATGCCATTTCGAAACTACATTTAATAAAGATAATAAACTACCTGAACAATATTTTGAAAAAGTGTATACTAAAATATTTTTATTTGATAAAGATATCGTTTTATTTACATATTTTATAGTTTTTAGTTTTAAATTTTTAGAAATTTTATCAGATTTAGTCAAAAAAATTGCTATAGGTATATTATTCTTATTAACTAAATTAATAATTTCATAGTCTATTTTTTTTAATGGATGTCTAATATCCATAAATATTATCAAACCTTTTAAATGAAAACAATTTTTTAGATAATAAAAAACAATATCTCGTAACTCTAATTGAGTTTTTTTTGATGTTTTAGAATAACCGTAACCTGGTAAATCAATTAAATATCTTTTAAAATCTACTTGAAACAAATTAATAGTTTTTGTACTTCCTGGTTTTTTACTAGTTCTAGCTAATTTTTTTTGATTAGATAAAAGATTAATAGCAGTTGATTTTCCAGAATTAGAATATCCAGAAAATGCAACGTCCATTCTATTATTTTTTTTAGATAAAATCATTTTTTTAACACTTTTTAAAAAAATAGTTGATATATATTTGTTTTTAATCATTATTACACTCCTAAATATGTTATAAATAAAAATTTATTATATATATCATAATGATATATATATATAATAAATTATCAAATAAAAAATAAAAATTATAAAAAAATAAAAAATTTAAATAAACATAAAATAAATTATTATCATAATAAGGAAGGATATCATGGAAAAAAAAATAAAAAATATTGCAATCATCGCGCACGTTGATCATGGGAAAACTACTTTAGTAGATAAATTATTGGAAGAATCAGGAACATTTCAATTACATGAAAATAAACCTGATCGTATTATGGATTCTAATATTTTAGAAAAAGAACGAGGTATCACTATTTTATCTAAACATGCTTCATTAAATTGGAAAAATTATAAAATTAATATAATAGATACTCCAGGACATTCAGATTTTGGAGGTGAAGTAGAACGAATTATGTCAATGGTAGATTCCGTTCTTTTGATAGTAGATGCAATAGATGGTCCAATGCCACAAACTCGATTTGTTACACAAAAAGCATTTAACTATAATATAGTTCCTATTGTTGTAATTAACAAAATAGACAGAGAAAACGCAAGACCAGAATGGGTATTAGATCAAATATTAGATTTATTTATCAATTTAAATGCAACTGATTCGCAACTTGATTTTCCTGTTGTATATACTTCTGCAATAAATGGAACATCAGGAGCACACTATTCTAAAATGAAAAAAAATATGGATTTTTTATTTGAATCTATTATTAAATATACACCTAGCCCTAAAATTAATAATAAAGGGACATTGAAAATGCAAATATCCCAACTAGATTATGATCCATATTTAGGAATTATAGGAATAGGTAAAATAAAAGAAGGTATTCTTCGAGTTAATCAAATAGTTTCTGTTGTTAATAGCAAAAAAAAAATTTATAACAGTAAAATTAATAAAATATTAATATATTCAGGATTAGAAAAAATAGAAACTAAAATAGCAAAAGCAGGAGAAATCGTAAATATTTCAGGACCTGAAAAAATAAATATATCTGATACTATATGTGATCCAAATAATATTTTTTTTATTCCAAAATTAAAGATTGATAAACCTACTGTAAAAATGTTTTTTTCCGTTAATACATCTCCTTTCTGTGGTAAAGAAGGTAAATATGTTACATCTCGTCAAATTTTAAATCGTTTAACACATGAAGCAAAACATAATATTTCGTTAATTATTGAAGAAACAAAAAATTCTAATACATTTTGTGTATCAGGTAGAGGAGAATTACATTTATCAATATTAATCGAAAATATGAGAAGAGAAGGGTTTGAAATGGAAGTATCCAGACCCACTGTAATTTTTAAAAAAAATAAAGAAAAAATACAAGAACCATTTGAATTAGTTACAATAGATATTCAAATAAATCATCAAGGAACATTAATGAAGTTAATTGGAGAAAAGCAAGGAGAATTACAAAATATTTTTCCTGAACAAAAAGGTAGAGTACGAATAAATTATATTCTTTCCAGTAGATCATTAATAGGTTTTAGAAATCAATTTTTAACAATAACATCAGGAACAGGATTATTTTTTTCTTCTTTTAGTCATTATGATACTATAAAATCTAATAATGCTGGACAAAGAAAAAATGGGGTACTAATTTCTAATAGTACAGGAAAAACAGTTGCTTTTGCTTTATTCAACTTACAAAATCGAGGAAAAATGTTTTTAAATCATGGAGAAAAAGTATATGAAGGACAAATAATAGGAATTCATAATAGAAATAATGATTTAACAGTAAATTGTCTGACAGGAAAAAAACTTTCTAATATGCGTGCATCGGGTTCTGATGAAGCTATCAATTTGATAAATCCAATAAAAATGAATTTAGAAAAATCTATTGGATTTATCAATGATGACGAATTAATAGAAATTACCCCTAAATCTATTAGATTAAGAAAAAAATATTTGACTGAAGGAGAAAGAAAACAATTTTCTCGATCTTTTTCTAAAAGTGAAATAATTTAATTTAAATAATAAAATGCAATTTTTTAAAAAAAATTAAAAAATTTTTTATTAAAAATACTATTTATTAAAAAAATTAAAAATTATTTTATTTTTTCTATTCGTATAAAAAAAATAAAATAATTAATTTTATTAAAAATTATTTATATAAAATAATTTTCAATTAATTTCTCTTGTATTTTTTTTTATTACGAATAGATAATCTTTCAGCAATAACAATTGCTGCTAATTCATTTAATGCTTTTTTAAAATCATCATTAATAATTAAATAATCATATTCATGACAATGACTTACTTCTAATAACGACATATTTATTCTTTGTATAATTTCTTTTTCTGAATTTTGACCTCTATTTTTTAGTCTTATGTATAGTTCTTCTATTGAAGGAGGTAACATAAAAATACTTTTAACTTGAGAAAAATTTTTGCGAATTTGTTGAGCGCCTTGCCAATCTATATCTAAAAAGATATCTATTCCTTTTGAAATAAAATCCTTAATTACATTTTTTGAAGTTCCATAATATTGATTTAAAATAATTGCATATTCTAAAAAAATATTTTTTTTAATCATATTATGAAATTCTGATTTATTAATAAAATAATAATCTTTTCCTTCTTTTTCTGTTTTTCTCTTTAATCTAGTTGTATGAGATATAGATATTCTAATATTTTTTCCTGTTTTAGTTTTTAAAAAATTTCGTATTAAACTAGATTTTCCAGTTCCACTTGGAGCAGAAATAATAAAAAATGTTCCTAATTGTATCATTTTTATAATTTTATAAATTAAATGTAAGTAAATTTTTTTTTAAATGTATATTAAATACTATAATAAATTATTTTTTTTAACAAATATTTAATATTTTTTTAAATAAAAAAAAATATTTTTGATATTATTAATTCGTAATATATCATATTTATTTGTTGTCTTTCTTAACATTGCTTGAATATATATACCATTAGAATTAATTTTGACTGCGGATAAAATAAAACCACAATGTATCCAAGAATCTTTTTTTTTTTTTTCTATATTTTCTCCAATAACTAAATTATCAGTGTAATTTCCATACAAAATATATATAGAATATTTATTTTTTCCTCTAAATTCTAATCTAGATATTATTTCTTGTCCTTGATAACACCCTTTGTAAAAATCTAATGCTTTTAATTTTTTTAAATTAATATTTTGCGGAAAAAATTTAGCATAATTTTCTAAATCTATAACTGGAAAACCAGATTTTATTTCTGATAATAACCATTCTTCATTTCCAACAAGTATTTTTTTTAAAAAAAATTTTTTATATAATAAATTCAATTTTTTATTGGATACAATCAATAAAAATTTTTTATAAGGACGAAAAAAATATAATATTGTTCCAAAATTTGTTTTAATCAAAGAATTATTTTTATGTGAAACATCTAAAAAATAATTTTTAAAAAAATTAAATATTTTATTATTATACATTCCTATAATATGATAATTTTTTTTTATCCTAATTTTTATATCTGAAAATATAGAATATTTTTCTAATTCTTGTATTTGTTGACGTGCAACACTTTTTCTTTGAATGTAACCGTATCCACTTTTAAAAACAAAAAAATAAAATACACTCAACACCTTTCCTTGTGAATTACAATGAGAACATATTGTATGAGTATTATTATTAAATTTATTAATATTTATAGTAAATTTTGTTTGTAGATATTTTTTAGCATCATTTCCCGATACATAAACAAAAACCCAATCTGTTAATTGTAAAAAATAATTTTGTAAATTTTTTATTGATTGATTTAAATTATTAAATGTAGAAAAATTCATATTTTCTTATATAAAATTAATTATATAATCCTAATTAAAACGAATATAGTTATTAGTATAACATTTATAGTTTATTTACTAAATTTAAATAATCCAGTAATATATAATATTATATAAATTAATAAAAAAATTAATATCTATAATTATTTAAATTAATAAAATATAAAATTTTAATTTATTAATATAAAAATTATAATTTTTATAAAAAAAAATAAAATATAATAAAAACAAAAAATTATTTCAGTAAAAAAAATGAACATATACTTAAAAAAAATAAAAAAAAAAATAAAAAATCTGAAAAAAAAAGAAATATTAATAAAAGATTTTTTTGAATACGAAAAAAAAAAAAATAGAATTGAAGAAATTCATTTAGAATTATCTAATCCTATATATTGGAAAAAAAAAGATTTTATAAAAAATAAAAATATAGAATATACAAATTTACAAAAAATTATTGATTTAATAGATAATATACAAAAAAAAATTAACGAAATAGACATTTTAATAAAAAATAAATTTAATACAAAAAAATTATTTACAAAAAATCTTATACAAGAAAAAATCAATACAGTAAAAAAAAAAATTAAAAAAATTGAATTTTATAAAATGTTTTCAAAAAAGAATGATTTTTTAGATTGTTACATTGACATACAACCAGGATCAGGTGGAATTGATGCTCAAGATTGGGCTAAAATATTAATGCGTATGTATTTAAAATGGATTAAGTCAAAAGGACTTACATATTCTATTATTCAACAAACAAATAGTGAAAATATAGGAATTAAATCTGCTACAATAATGGTATTAGGTGCTTACTCGTTCGGATGGTTAAGAACTGAAACAGGAATACATAGGTTAGTAAGAAGAAGCCCTTTCAATTCTACTAAAAAAAGACATACTTCTTTTTGTTCAATATTTGTTTATCCTAAATTAGATAAAAATGATGTTATACAAATAAATTCTTCTGATTTAAGAATAGATGTGTATAAATCATCTGGTTCTGGGGGGCAACATGTTAATAAAACTGAATCTGCTGTAAGAATAACACATATTCCAACCGGTATCGTAACACAATCACAAAATAGTCGTTCTCAACACAAAAATAAATCTCAAGCATTAGAACAAATAAGATATAAAATTAATCAGATAGAAATTCAAAATAAAAAACATGAAAAAAAAGAAAATGAAAAAAACAAATCAGAAATTTGCTGGGGTAATCAAATTAGATCATATATATTTGATAATCCCAGAATAAAAGATTTAAGAACTGGTGTAGAAACAAGAAAAATACAAGAAGTATTAAATGGAAATATAGAAAAATTCATTATATCTAATTTAAAATTGGAAGTATAAAGAGATAATAGAATGATATCAAAAAAAAATGAAATTTTATTAAATCAAGAAGAAAGAAACATAAGAAAAATAAAACTGAATAATATTCAAAAAAAAGGTTTTAATTTTCCTAATAATTTTAAGATCAATAATACTATCGAAATATTATGCAAAAAATATAATCATCTGAATATACAAGATTTAAAAAAAAAAGATATTAATATAAATATCGCAGGTAGAATAATTAATAAAAGAGTTATGGGAAAAGCATCTTTTATTACCTTACAGGAAAAATATTATACAATACAAGTATATGTTAAAGAAGATAATTTACCAATTTTATTTTATAAAAATGAATTTAAAAAATGGGATATAGGAGACATAATAGGGGTAATCGGTTGTTTATTTAAAACTAAAACAAATGAGTTATCTATAAGAAGTATAAAACTTATTTTACTTACTAAATCTATACGATCTTTACCGGATAAATTCCACGGACTTATTAATAAAGAAATACGATATAGACAAAGATATTTGGATTTAATATGTAATAAAAATCAATTTAAAATTTTCATACAACGATCAAATATAATAAATTGTATACGAGAATATATGATTAAAAAAAAATTTTTAGAAGTTGAAACTCCTATGTTACAAAATATACCAGGAGGAGCATCAGCTAAACCTTTTTCTACTTATCATAATTCCTTAAATAATTCTATGTATTTACGAATTTCTCCTGAGTTATATTTAAAAAAACTAATCATAGGAGGTTTTACCCGTATTTTTGAAATTAATCGTAGTTTTCGAAATGAAGGTATTTCTTATCGGCATAATCCCGAATTTACTATGATGGAAATATATCAATCATATACAACATATAAAGATATGATGATTTTAATAGAAAAAATATTTAAAAAAATAACAAAAAAAATATTTGGAAGTTTTGAAATAAAATGTGGCAATAATACTATTAATTTTAATAAAAAATTTACAATTTTAACTATAAAAGAATCAATAGTTAAATTTAATTCATCAATTGATTTAGAAAGTCTTAATAATTTAAAAAAAATAAAAAAAATTGCAAAATTAAATAAAATAAAAATTAAAAAAACATGGGAAATAGAAAGAATACAATTAGAAATATTTGAAAAAATTACAGAAAAAAAAATTCTACAACCTACTTTTATTATTGAATATCCTGTATCACAATCACCACTAGCCAGAAGAAATGAGTTAAATAAAAAATTAACAGATAGATTTGAACTATTTATTAATGGTTTAGAAATAGCTAATGGTTTTTCCGAACTAAACGATTACCAAGACCAAAAAAAAAGATTTCAAAAACAAATAGCACAAAAAAAAAATAAATATACAGATATTATGTACGATAAGGAATATATTAAAGCTCTTGAATATGGATTACCTCCAACTTCAGGTTTAGGAATAGGAATTGATAGAATTGTAATGATTTTAACTAATAGCATTAATATAAGAGATGTGATATTGTTTCCCACACTAAAAAATAAATAACAAAATATGTAAAATAAAAATTTTTTTATATAAGAAAATAAGGAAAATATGTGTAATTGTTTTAATTTATTTCAAAATTCTATAAAAAAAAAAAAAATTCTGAATATTATTGAAAAAATTAATACACCTTTCTGGTTGTATGATATCAAAATGATTTATAAAAAAATTAAACTATTAAATAATTTTGATATCATTAGATTTGCACAGAAAGCATGTTCTAATATAAATATATTAAAATTAATGAAAAAAAAAGGAGTTAAAATAGACGCGGTTTCGTTAGGAGAAATAGAAAGAGCTATTCAATCTGGATTTTCTATAAAAGAAAACGATATAGTTTTTACAGCAGATATATTTGACCAAGAAACTGTAGATAAAATCGCAAAATTCAATATTCCGGTAAATATTGGATCAATAGATATGTTACATCAATTAGGTAAAATATCTCCAAATCATGATATATGGATACGCATTAATCCAGGATTTGGACATGGGCATAATAAAAAAACAAATACGGGAGGTAATAACAGTAAACATGGTATTTTATATCCAAAAAAAATACTAAAAATAATCAAAGAGTATGGATTTAATGTAATAGGATTACATATGCATATTGGATCAGGAGTAAATTATGAACACTTACAAAAAGTATGTAATTCTATGCTACATCAAGCATATAGTTTAAATATTGACATATCTTCAATATCAGCTGGAGGCGGTATATCTATTCCATATAAAGATAATGAAAATCATGTTGATATTAACCATTATTTTTCTTTATGGAATAAAACAAGAAAAAAAATAGAAAATTATTTTGGTCATCATGTAAATCTAGAAATAGAACCAGGAAGATTTTTAGTTGCAGAATCAGGAATATTAATATGTAAAATTTATACTATAAAAAAAACAGATAAATATACATTTATTTTAGTAGATGCTGGTTTTAATGATCTTATGCGTCCTATTTTATATGGTTCTTATCATAAAATAACGATACTACCTCAAAAAAATAGAAATATAGATTATTCTGAAACTAAAAAAGTAGTTATAGGAGGTCCTTTATGTGAAGCAGGAGACATATTTACACAAAATAAACATGGAAATTTAGAAGAAAGAGATCTACCTCTTGTTGAAATAGGAGATTATTTAATATTCCATAATACTGGAGCTTACGGTGCTTCTATGTCTTCTATTTATAATAGCAGACCACTCATACCTGAAATATTATATGAAAATAATTCTTTTAAAATAATACGAAAAAAACAAACAATACATGATTTATTAAAATTAGAAAATAGTATTATCAAAATTTAAAAAATAAATTTTTATAAAAATTAAATATGGTAAAAAAATGAATCATAATTATTTGTATATTCATAATATTAATCCTATTGTATTTTCTATTGGAAAAATTCATATATATTGGTATGGATTAATGTATTTAATAACATTTTTTTTCATAATGTATTTTGGAAAAAAAAAATCTATTAAATATAAATTTTTTAAAAAAAATGAATTTGAAAATTTATTAAATATTATTTTTATAAGTTTATTAATAGGTGGTAGAATTGGTCACGTTATTTTATATGATTATAAATATTATATACATCATGTAATATCTATATTTAAAATATGGGAAGGAGGAATGTCTTTTCATGGAGGTTTAATTGGATCAATAATAGGAATATATTATTTTTGTAAAAAATATAATAAAAAATTTTTTATTATTTCTGATTTTACTTCTATTTTTATTCCTATTGGTTTAGGTATGGGAAGAATTGGAAATTTTATAAATGGTGAATTATGGGGAAAAGTATATTCAACAAACTTTCCAATATATTGCTTTTTTCCTAAATCGTATTATTATGACGTAAAATTTGTTCAAAAAAATACCTATCTTCAAACATTCTTAGAAAAATTTCATTACTTACCAAGACATCCATCACAAATTTATGAATTTTTTTTAGAAGGAATTATTTTATTTATTATATTATTATATACAAAAAAAATAACTAAAAAACATGGAATTTTATCATCTGTTTTTTTAATTATATATGGAATATTTAGAATTTTCATCGAATTTTTTAGAGAACCAGATTATAATATATATATAAAAAATATATCAATTACATCAGGACAATTTTTTTCTATACCTATGATAATATTAGGACTATATATATTTATATATTCTAATAAAAAAATTCTTAAAAAGAATACTAAATGATATCAAAATATTTAAAATATATTATTTAATAAAAAATTATTTTCATATTAAAATTAATATTTATAAAAAAAATAAATTTATCAATAAATAATATTTATATTATTTATTACAAATATTGTACAAAAAAATTATTTAAATACGTATATGTTTAATAAAAAATTTTTATATTATACCAATATATTTATAATATATATTAATAAAATAATTCTAATTCCATTCATTAAAAAAATTTCTATCAATACATTTACTAATTTAAAAATATAAAAAATTAATGAAAAAAAAAAAAATATTTATTAAAACATGGGGATGTCAAATGAATACATATGACTCTTCAATTATTGCTAATATTTTGCAAAAAAATAATTATAAAATTTCTTCAAAAGAAAAAAATGCAGATATATTTGTATTAAATACATGTTCTATTAGAAATAAAGCTCAAGAAAAATTATTTCATCAGTTAGGAAGATGGAAAAAAATAAAAGAAAAAAATAAAAATATTATTATTGCAGTAGGAGGTTGTGTAGCAGTACAAGAAGGAAAAAAAATTTTTGATAGAGCTCCTTATATTAATATAATATTTGGAACACAAAATGTACATCAATTACCTATATTAATTGAAAAATACATTAAAAATAAATTATCTATATTAGAAATAAACAATTTAAAAACTGAAAAATTTAATTTTTACGATAATAAAAAAATTTTTAAAACAAAAGAAATTGTATCTATTATGGAAGGTTGTAATAAATTTTGTTCTTTTTGTATAGTACCGTACACAAGAGGTAGAGAGATAAGTAGAAATTATAAAAGTATAATATCAGAAATAATGATTTTAGCACAAAATGGAGTTAAAGAAATTACTTTATTAGGGCAAAATGTAAATGCTTACAATTTTTTAAAAAAAAATGGAAAAAAAGTATATTTTTCTAAATTGTTAAGATATATATCTGAAATTAGTCAAATAAAAAGAATTAAATTTATTACTAGTCATCCTTGTGAATTCACTGAAGATATTATAGAAGTATATAGAGATATTCCAAAAATAGTTAGTTTCTTACATTTACCTGTACAAAGTGGTTCTAATAAAATATTGCAATTGATGAAAAGAAGATATAATGTTAATCAATATAAAGAGATAATTTCGAAATTAATAAAATATCGTAATAACATACAAATTAGTTCAGATTTTATAATAGGATTTCCTGGAGAAACAAAAGAAGATTTTCAGAAAACTATGAAATTAATTTCTGAAATTAATTTTGATATGAGTTTTAGTTTTTTATATTCACCTAGACCCGGAACTCCTGCATCAAAAATGAAAGATAATGTTAGTTTAGAAGAAAAAAAAGAACGTTTATACATACTTCAAGAAAAAATTAATGAACAAACTTTATCTTGGAGTAAAAAAATGTTATATACCAAACAAATGGTTTTAGTTGATGGTCCTTCTAAAAAAAATATTATGCAACTTTCAGGAAAAACAGAAAATAATCGAACTGTTCATTTTAAAGGATCAAAAAAACATATTGGAAAAATTGTTCCTATTAAAATAATAGAAACTAGTCGTTATAATTTGCAAGGAAAATTAATATAATATACCAATATATAAAACATTTTAAATATTATTTATAATATTTAAATATTAATTTAAAAAAAATAATGTATGAAAAAAAAATGAATTTACAATTAGATTTACAGATACATACTAAAATATTAAATAATTATATTCCTATAAAAAAATTTTTTGTTAAATGGATTTCTTACATTTTTAGAAAAAAAAAAAATATATTTATTACAATTCAAATTGTAAAAAAATCAAAAATAAAAAAATTAAATTTTTTATATAGAAAAATATATAAACCAACTAATATTTTATCTTTTTCTTACAAAAATATTATCCATTATAACTATAATTATATAGGAGATTTAGTAATCTGTCATGAAATCGTAAATCGTGAAGCTTGCAAAAAAAAAATTTCTTTAGAAAGTTATTGGGCTTCAATCAGTATTCATGGAGCTTTACATTTACTAGGTTATCGACATGATAATAATTCAGAATTTAAAAAAATGCGAGATATAGAAAACAAATCTCTTTCAAAATTAGGTTATATAGATTTTTATTTGTAATAATATATAAAAAATACTTTTTATTAAAGTTCATATTAATTTTAAATTAATCGAGATATTTATTAAAAATACATGAATGACTATTATTTACGTAAACCTGGTAATAAATCAAAAAAAAAAATAGGTTTTTTTTCATCAATTATTAAACAATTATTTCATGAAAAGCCAAAAAATCAAGAAGAATTATTGCATCTAATAAGAAGTTTTGAACAAAATGAATTAATTAATCAAGAAACAAGAAACATGTTAGAAGGAGTTATTAGTGTTACAAAACATTACATAAGGGAAATTATGACTCCATTATCTCAAATGATCACTGTAAAATTACAATATAACCTTAATCAATGTTTAGACGTCATTATTCAATCTTCTCATTCAAGATTTCCTGTTATGAACGATAAAAATGATCATGTTGAAGGATTTTTAATAGCAAAAGATTTGCTACCATTTATGCAAAAAAAATCAACAAATTTTAATTTAGAAAAAATATTAAGACCTCCTGTAATAGTACCTGAAAGTAGACATGTAGATAATATGTTAAGAGAATTTAGATTAAAAAGATATCATATGGCAATTGTAATTGATGAATTTGGAGCAGTTTCAGGACTAGTAACAATTGAAGATATACTTGAACTTATTGTAGGAGAAATAGAAGATGAATATGATAAAAAAGATAAATTAAACATCAAAAAAATTAATAATTTTACTTTTTATATAAGTGCTTTAACAACAATTAAAGAATTTAATAAAACATTTAAAACATGTTTTATGGATAATACAGTAGATACTATAGGAGGATTAATTATGAAAAAATTTGGCAAACTTCCTAAAAAAAATGAAGTAACACAAATAAACCAGTTTAAATTTAAAGTTTTATCCGTAAATAGTAGAAGAATATTAAAAATTCAAGTCGTTATTATACAAAATAATATAATTTATAAATAAAAATCAATATAATTATTTTATACAATTAATCTCTAAAAAATATTGTTAACATTATTTACTTTTATAAGAAAAATATGGATAAAAAATATAATCACACAAAAATAGAAAAAAAAATACAAAAATATTGGAAAAAAAATAAAACATTTAAAGTATATATAAATTATAACAAAGAAAAATTTTATTGCTTATCTATGTTGCCATATCCTTCTGGAAATTTACATATTGGTCATGTAAGAAATTATACTATCGGAGATGTAATTGCTCGTTATCAAAGAATGTTAGGAAAAAATGTATTACATCCTATCGGTTGGGATGCTTTTGGTTTACCTGCTGAAGAAGCTGCTCAAAAAAATAATTTAGAACCAAAAGTATGGACTGAAAATAATATTAAAAAAATGAAAAAACAATTACTTGCATTAGGTTATAGTTATGATTGGGATAGAGAGATTAATACATCAGACCCTCAATTCTATAAATGGGAACAATGGTTTTTTATCAAATTATTTAAAAAAAAGTTAGTATATAAGAAAAAAGATATCGTTAATTGGTGCCCGAATGATAATACTGTGCTAGCTAATGAACAAGTTATAAATGGAAAATGTTGGAGATGTCAAACAGTAGTTCATCTAAAAAAAATTTCGCAATGGTTTTTAAAAATTACCCATTACGCTGAAGAATTATTATCCGATTTAAATAAATTAAAAGAATGGCCTAAAGATGTTATTAACATGCAAAAAAATTGGATTGGAAAATCCAAAGGAATACAAATAAAAATAAAAATATATGATAAAATACTAAATAATTACATTTATATATACACAACAAAACCAGAATTAATTATGGGAACAACATTTATATCCATTTCTCCTATGCATCAATTTTCTAAAGAAATATCAAAAAATAATCAAAAAGTAAAAATATTTTTAACAGAATATAAAAAAAAAATCTGTACAAATAATATCAAAAACAACAAAGAAATAATTGGTATTAATACTAATAAATTTGCAATACATCCGATTAGTAAAAAAAAAATTCCAATATGGATTTCTAGTCTTGTAAAAATAGAATTTGGAACAGGATCAATAATGTCAGTTCCAGCTCATGATAATAATGATTTTATATTTGCTAAAAAATATAATTTAAAAATAAAACCAGTAATATTACAAAATATAAAAAATAAAAATAAACAAGAAAATATTCCAATGTTAGAAACAGGTATTTTGTTTAATTCTGGAATTCAACTAAATAATATGAAATCCGAGCAAGCATCTTTATTTATTAAAAAATTTTTATTAGCAAAAAATTTAGCAAAAAAAGTAACTTTTTATCATCTAAAAGATTGGAGTATTTCAAGACAAAGATATTGGGGCACACCTATTCCTATCGTAACTAATAAAAAAGGAAAAATAATACCTTTAAATACTAAAGAAATACCAGTGAAGTTACCTAAATATAAACAATTTGATAACAATATAAATTCATCTCTTTTTCATAATTCAAAATGGAAAAATATTATTTTAAATGGCGAAAAAGTAATCAGAGAAACAGATACTTTTGATACATTTATAGAATCTTCTTGGTATTACATAAGATATACTAATCCTGAATTTAAAAAAGGAATGGTAGATCCAATCGCATCTAAATATTGGTTACCAGTAGATCAATATATCGGTGGAATTGAACATGCAAATATGCATTTATTATATTTTCGATTTTTTCATAAATTATTAAGAGATTGTAAACTAATAAATTCTGATGAACCAGTTAAAAATTTAATATGCCAAGGAATGGTATTATCACATGCATTTTATTATATCAATGAAAAAAAAAAAATAGTATGGGTAAATGCACAAAAATTAAAAATAAAAAAAGATATAAAAGGAAATATACAATACGGAGTCACTAAAAAAGGACAAAATATTCAATACGCTGGTTTAATGAAAATGTCTAAATCTAAAAATAATGGAATTGATCCTGATATTATTATTTCAAAATATGGAGCGGATGCTACTAGACTTTTTATAATGTTTGCAGCTCCTATAAATAATACACTAGAATGGAAGGAAGATGGTTTAAAAGGAACTTATAAATTTCTAAAAAAATTATGGAATTTTGCGTATAAATATATAGAAAATAAAAATTATAATATGTTAAAAAAAACATATAATTCATATACAAAAGAAGAAAAAATTCTGCAATCAAAATTACATGAAACAATAATGAAAGTGTCTGATGATATAGAAAGAAGAAAATCTTTTAATACAGCAATTTCATCATTAATGATTTTATTCAACAAAATAAATCAATTTTCAGTACAAACCACAAAAGGACATAAAATTTTAGGAAAATGTTTGAATAAAATAATTAAAATGTTATATCCATTTACTCCTCATTTTAGTACCATTATATTTAATGCATTAAATAAAAATAATTTTACTAAAATAGAAAATGTTACATGGCCAAAATATAAAAAATCAAAAATAATAAAAAAAAATTTTTTAATCATACAAATTAATGGAAAAGTAAGAGATAAAATAAATTTTAAACAAAATACTATATATTCTAAAATAATAGAAAAAATAAAAAAATCTGAAAAAATAAGAAAATATATAATTAATAAAAAAATTAAAAAAATAATTTACATAAAAAATAAAGTTATTAATTTTATACTTAAATAAAAAAATAAAAATTTATATTATAGAGAAAATTATGAAAAAAATATTATATGAAAATTTATATAATTTAAAAAAAAAAATATTTTTTATTATTTAATTTTCGGAAAAGAATTATGTTTATTAGAAGATTGTTGTAATCTAATTATTTATAAAAACTTTAAAAAAAAAACATATAAAAAAATTAATTTGATTATTAATAAAAAAAAAGATTTAGAAAAAATATCTATAATATGTAATGAAAATGATCTATTCAATAAAAGAAAAATTATTACTATTATTTTAAAAAAAGAAAATTATACTGATACTTTATATAAAAAAATAATTATTTTTATACAAAAAATCACAAAAAATTTTTTTATAATAGTTATTTTGAATTTTTCAATTAAAAAAAAAAATAATTCAATTTTTAATACTAAAATAAAAAAAGGAGTTATAATAGATTGTAATATAGTAAATAAAAAAAGATCATTACAATGGATTAATTATAAAGAAAAATTTTATAAATTATATATTACGATAGAAGCAAAAACAATATTATATGAATTCTATTATGGAAATTTTTTATTATTAATTAAAATGTTTGAATTTATAAAATTAACTTTCATAAAAAAAAATATAATTACAGAAGATGATTTAAAGAAAATTATTTTTAATGATTCAAAATACACATCTTTTGAATGGATAAATACTATTTTTTCTGGAAAAAAAATAGAAAGTATAAAAATACTGAATAAATTGAAAGAAAATCAATTAAATCCCATACATTTAATTAGATTATTACAAAAAGATTTATTATTACTTATTCAAATAAAATCAAATAATAAAATTATTTATAAATTTTTACAAGAAAAAAAAATATGGAAAAATAAATTAAATATGTTTATGAGAACAATAAAACTAAATAGTTTAAATAAATTATGTAAAATTATAAAACTATTACTAATATCAGAATTATCTATTAAAAACAATCATGAATATTTTTCTTGGATTACGTTAAAAAACATATGTTTATTAATAAATTAAAAATATTTTTTTATAAATTATATTAATAATGTATATAAAAATTTATATATATTATTTTTGAAAAAAAATATTTTAATCTATTATTTTATTTTTATAAAAAATTTATCAATAAATATAAATTTATATATATTTTTATTATTTAATATACATATAATATATAATCAAATATCTATAAAATAAATTATTATATTAAAAAAAATAAATATACTAAATATGAAAAACAAAAAAAAATATAAATATATATTAAATTTAAATGGATTAAAATGTCCAGATCCTATTATTCAAATAAGAAAAAGTATAAATAAAATAAAAAAAAAAGAAAAAATATTAGTTATAACAGATGATTTTTCAACTAAAAGAGAAATTAAAATTTTTTGTAGAATAATGAACCATATTCTATTAGAAATAGATACAATTCATATCCCTTATAAATATATAATAGAAAAATAATATTAAATAATAAAATATTTTTTTATTTATTTTTTTACTAAAATTTTTAGCATTCTTCTCAATGGTTCAGCAGCTCCCCATAGTAATTGATCTCCAACTGAAAATGCTGATAAATATTTTTTTCCTATACTAAGTTTTCTCAATCTACCAATAGGAATATTTAAAGTACCTGAAGTATATACAGGATTTAATTTTTTTATACTCAGTTCTTTAGTATTAGGAATAATTTTAACCCATTTATTATTATTAGTAATTATTTCTTCTATATTAGAAATAGAAATATTTTGTTTTAGTTTAATTGTAAAGGATTGACTATGACATCTCATCGTACCTACTCTAACACAAATTCCATCGATATTTATTTTATTTTTATTTT
This sequence comes from Buchnera aphidicola (Kurisakia onigurumii), assembly GCF_039394605.1. Lineage (NCBI taxonomy): Bacteria > Pseudomonadati > Pseudomonadota > Gammaproteobacteria > Enterobacterales > Erwiniaceae > Buchnera > Buchnera aphidicola. The sequence goes on from NZ_CP135033.1 coordinate 384,082, forward strand.
CTAATATTTTATTAGATTCCATTTCTATTTTAGATTCTTCTTTTGTTTGTCCATTTTTAAAATACTCATCAATCCAAGGAATAACACTACCAGCTAATGGTGTTTTAAAATAATTTTTAGGTATACAATTAGATTGTAAACTTTTACTTACAATTTTATCCATTTTTAATATAGATATATTTGAATCATTTAATAAATTTGATATAGAATCATATAAATAACCCATTTGTTTTAATAATTCTAACATATATAAAGAACCTGCTCCAGATGCAGCTTGATATGTTGAAATATTAATCCATTCTACTAAATTATTTTGAAATAAACCTCCTAATGCTAATAACATTAAACTTACTGTACAGTTACTACCAACAAAAGTTTTATAACCTTTTTCAATATAATTTTTAATAGATAATTTATTAATTGGATCTAACACTATTACACTATCTTGATTCATTCGTAAATATGAAGCAGCATCAATCCAATATCCTTTCCATCCATTTTTTCTTAAAGAAAAATATACATCTTTAGTATATATACTTCCTTGACAACTAATAATAATATCCATTTCTTTTAAAACATCAATATCATAAGCATTTTTCAATATACTATATTGTATATTATTGAATTTTGGACCTACTTGACCAATTTGAGAAGTAGAAAAAAAAATAGGATTTATCGTAAAAAAATCATTTTTTTTTTCCATTCTATGCATTAATACAGACCCTACCATACCCCTCCAACCTACGAAACCCACCTTATTCATCATATTTATTTTTCCTAAGTATTGTATTAAATATATATTATGTTAAAATTTTTAATAAAAATTTTAACATAATATATATTTAATGAATTTTATTCTTCATAATTTTTATACTCAAATTTATTTATTTTGCAAAATTTAAAATATTAAAACATAAAATTAAAATAAACAATATAGTTATACAATATATTTCATGTAGTATACTACATGAAATATATTGTATAACTCAATATTATTATAAAAATATTTTTTAAATTAAAAAATATTTTTTTAAAAAAATTAATATAAAATAATTTAAAAAAATATAACACATGATATTATTTTATTAATTTTAATTAAGGTAATAACTATGCATGAAATAATTTCTAATTCTATTTTACTAATATTGATTATGGATCCTTTAGGAAACCTTCCTTTATTTATGTCATTATTGAAAAATTTTTCTCCAAAAAAACAACGTTTAATATTAATTAGAGAAATGTTATTTTCTTTAATAATTATGATAATTTTTTTATTTTCAGGTGAAAAAATATTACATTCTTTAAATGTAAAAACAGAAACAGTATCAATATCTGGAGGCATAATCCTATTTTTAATAGCTATTAAAATGATTTTTCCCATTGAATATAATGATAAAATGTTTATAAAAGAAAAAAATATAGAAGAACCGTTTTTAGTTCCTTTAGCAATACCATTAGTTGCAGGTCCTTCTTTATTAGCTACGTTAATGTTATTATCTCATCAATATTCAAAAAATATAATATGTTTAATTATTTCTTTAATAATATCTTGGTTATTTACTCTTATAATACTTTTACTTTCTGGATTATTTTTAAAAATATTAGGAAAAAAAGGTGTTAACGTATTAGAAAAACTAATGGGATTAATATTAATCATGTTATCTATACAAATGTTTTTAAATGGAATTAAAATATGGTTTCATAGTTAATTTTTTATAAAATTAAAATTTGTTATAAAAATTATATTTATAGAATAAAATTAGAATAAATTTCAACTTGCTTTATATTCAAAAAAATAATATTTTTAGACACAAAAAATATGTTACATTAAAAAAAGAAAATAATTATTTTATATTAAGTAGAGAAAATACTAATATGCTGACAATACAAGATTTAAATTTTGACAAAAAAAGAGTTTTAATTAGATTAGATTTAAATGTTCCAATAGAAAAAAATAAAATTGTTTCTCATGCAAGAATTAAATCTTCTATACCAACTATAAAAAAAATTTTAAAAAGAAACGCAAAAGTAATTTTAATGTCACATTTGGGTAGACCTAAAGAAGGAATTTATGAATCAAAATATTCTCTATTTCCTGTTTTTGAATATTTAAAAAAAATATTTTTGAAAACAAATGTATATTTTTTTTCAAAATATGAAGATTCAAAAAATATAAAATCAGGAGAATTATGTTTATTAGAAAATGTACGATTTAATATAGGTGAAACAACCAATAATCTAGAATTATCTTTAAAATATTCTAATTTATGCGATATATTTATTATGGATGCGTTTGGAAGTGCACATAGAAAACATGCATCTACATACGGTATATCAAAATTTTGTAAAAAAAAATGTATAGGTCCATTAGTACTTAAAGAAATTAATTCTTTAAATAAAATATTTAAAAATCCTGTTAGACCAATGGTATCAATATTAGGAGGATCAAAAATATCTACAAAATTTAAAATATTAAATACATTAGGAAAAATATCAGATTACATAATTGTAGGAGGTGGAATAGCAAATACCTTTATTGCAATAAATAATAAAATAGGAAAATCTTTGCATGAAAAAGAATACATAAGCAAAGCATATGATTTATTAAAAAAATATAAAATAATTATTCCAGTTGATTCAAGGGTAAGCACTAGTTTTCATCAAGATTCTATTGCAATACTTAAAGATGTAAATAAAATTTCTAAAAATGAAGAAATAATGGACATTGGATTAAAAACAGAAAAAGTAATACAAAAAATTATAAAAAAATCTAATACGATTATTTGGAATGGTCCAGTAGGAGTATTCGAATTTAATCAATTTGCTAATGGAACAAAATGTATAGCTGAATCAATATCAAAAAATAAAGGATTCTCAATAGCAGGTGGTGGAGATACAATTTCCGCAATTGAAAAATTTAATATTGAAGATAAAATATCTTATATATCAACAGGAGGAGGTTCTTTCTTACATTTTTTAGAAAATAAAAAACTTCCTGCTATAGAAATTTTAAAAAAATAAAATAATTCAATTATTTTAACAAATTTAAATTTTTAATTATTTAAAAATGAAAAATAGGAAAAGTATTATGTATAAAATATTAGATATAATTAAACCAGGAGTAATATTTGGAAAAGATATAAAAAAAATTTTTTCTATAGCAAAAAAAAATAACTTTGCTATACCAGCAATCAATTGTATCAACACTGATTCTATTAATGCTGTTCTAGAAACAGCTAAAAAAATGCGTTCTCCTGTAATTATTCAATTTTCATATGGAGGATCGAGTTTTTTCATTGGAAAAGGTATTGATTCTAAAGAAAATATTAAAAATGCAATTTTAGGATCCACGTTAGCAGCAAAATATGTACATTCTATTGCTAAATATTATAAAATACCTGTTATTTTACACACTGATCATTGTCATAAAGAAATATTACCATGGATTGATGGATTAATGATTGAAAATAATAAGTTTATAAAAAAAACAGGAAATCCTTTATTTTCGTCTCATATGATAGATTTATCTCAAGAAAAAATTGAAAATAATATTATTTTATGTAAAAAATATTTCAAAAAACTTGATTCTATGAATATTTTTTTAGAAATAGAATTAGGATGTACTGGCGGTGAAGAAGATGGAATTAATAATTCTAATTTAAAAAAAGAATATTTATATACTACTCCTCAAGATGTACATTATGCTTACAAAGAACTTTCTGATATTAGTTCTAATTTTACTATTGCTGCATCTTTTGGAAATGTACATGGAGTATATAAAAAAGGTAGTATCGATTTAAAACCAATTATTTTAAAAAAATCACAAGAGTATGTAAAAAAAAATAATAGTAATATAAATCAACCTATCGATTTTGTATTTCACGGTAGTTCTGGTACTGATATTCAAGAAATACAAAAATCAATTTCTTATGGTGTAGTAAAAATTAATATTGATACTGACATACAATGGGCTTCTTGGAATGGAATTTTAAATTTTTATAACGAATATAAAAATTATTTACAAAATCAATTAGGAAATCCAGAAGGATCTAATAAACCTAACAAAAAATATTATGATCCAAGAACATGGATTAGAAAATCACAAGAATATATTGTGAAACGTTTAGAAAAATCTTTTAAAGATTTTAACTCTTATAATGTTTTATAACAAATTTTATATTTTTTGTTATAAAAATATTTTATTGTAATAATATAATATCATTCTATAGGAAAAAAAATGGAAGAATTACGTGTAATTGAAGATATTAGCTATGCTAAAAATTGGATTTTACATAACCAAGAAACATTTTCAAATTATTTTGTGAATTTAGTATCTGCATCTATTATACTGACTATAGGTTCATTTATAGCAAAAATATTTTCTAGTGGTATAAATAAAATTTTATTAAATAGAAAAATAGATAGTACTATTTCCAACTTCTTGTCTTCTTTGCTAAAATATGTTGTAATTACATTTACTTTGGTAACTACATTAGGATGTCTTGGTGTGCAAACTACTTCTGTAATTGCTATATTAGGAGCTGCTGGAATGGCTATTGGTTTGGCATTACAAGGATCTTTATCTAATTTTGCAGCAGGTGTATTATTAGTAGCTTTGAGACCTTTAAAATCAGGAGAATATGTTGATTTAGGAGGAATTGCTGGAAATGTATTAAATATTCATATATTTTATACTATGTTAAAAACATTAGATGGAAAAATAGTAGTAATACCGAATGGAAGAATTATATCTGGAAATATTATAAATTATTCTAGAGAACCTACTCGTCGTAATGAATTTAAAATTAATGTGTCATATCAATCTGATTTAGATGAAGTAATAAAAATAATTCGAGAAGTATTATTAAAAGAAGATCGAGTAATTAAAAGTAAAGATATCACAATTGGAATAAGTGAATTTGGTTCTTCTTCAATTGTTCTAATTATAAGATGTTGGAGTAATACTCATGAATTAAATGCAGTATATTGGGATTTAATGATGAAATTTAAAAAATCATTTGATAAAAATAAAATTAATATTCCAATTCCTCAAATAGATATTTATTTAAATAAAAATAAAGAATTAAATTAAAAATATTTTCATTTAATTTATAAAAATTTTACAATAGTATATTACAAAAAAATTTTGGAATACAGTAATGATAAAAATTTATCATGCATCAACATTAAAAAAATTAATTCGAAAAAATTGTAATATTATAAATAATAATCCTATTAAAAATCCATTTATTAATGAAACATTTTTGATATATAATCATCCAATTCAATCTTATTGGATAAAATTCTATATTGCAAAAAAAATAAATATATGTGCAAATAATAATTTTTATAAATTAGAAAAGTTCATATTTACACTATTTGAAAAAATAATACCTGATTTTAACAAAAATTTTTTATTAAATTCTAATAATATATTTTATAAACTCATGATGAAAAATAAAAAAAAAAATTTTTTAATTCATAAAAGAGAAACTTTATTAAAAAAATATTTTTTTTATGAAAAAATTTCTAAATTATTAAAAAAATATTTTATTTTTCATCACGAATGGATTCAATATTGGATGCAAGGAAATTTAATTCCAGAAATAAACAAAAAATATATATGGCAACAAAATTTATGGATAGATATTTTATTTCAAAAACAACAAGATAAAAAAAAAATAAAATATAAAAACTTTTTTGAAATTTTTTACGAAAATATAAAAATAAAAAAAGATATTTTACCTAATCGTATATTTGTATATGGAATAGACAATTTACCAAAATTTTATTTTAAAATATTTAATATATTAAGTAAATTTTGTAAAATATTTTTTTTTAATATAAATTTTTTTTTAGATACTAAAAAAAATGAAAATATTTTAATAAAAAAAAATTCAATTATTAAAAATAATTCATTCTTATTTGTAAATATCAATAATTATATTTTTTTTTTAAAAAAAAAAAAAAAAATATTTAAAATAAAAAATTTAGATAATAAAAAAAATTATAAACCTAAAAATTTATTAGAATTTATACAAAAAAAAATAACAGAAAAAAAAATAAATAAAAAAATAAAAAAAATAAATTTTATTTTAAAAAAATCTGATGATTCTATTTCAATTAATGTATTTCATACAATACAAAATGAAATAGAATTTTTACAACAATTTATTATAAAAACTCTAAATAAAAACAAAAAATATTTTCCAAAAGATATATTAATAATATGTGAAAATATTAATAAATATATTCCTTATATCAATTCTGTTTTTAAAAAAAAAACTAAAAAATACGATATACCTTTTACAATATATCATTCAGAAAAAAAATTAAATAATTCTATTGTTCAATTTTTTTTAAAAATTTTATCACTAAATAAAAATAAATTTAAAATAAATGAAATATTTAAATTATTTCAATTTTTATTTTTAAAAAAAGATTTTATTTGTAGTACCAATGAAATTTCTATTTTATTTAAATGGATTAAAAAATCTGAAATAAAGTTTGGTTTAGATGAAAAACACCTTTGTGAATTAAATTATAAAAAATATAATTTTAAAAATACATGGGAACATGGAATAAAAAGAATTTTATTAAGTATTGCGTTAAAAAAAAGCAATAATAATTCATGGGATAATATAAACCCTTTAGATTATTTTTTAGATTTTTCTATTAATTTATTCAATAAATTAATTAAATTTATTAATACTTTAAAAAAATGGAAAAAAAAAATTTTAATAAATAAAACATCAAAATCTTGGAGTTCTATATGTGAATTAATTTTACAAGATTTTTTCAATATAAAAAATAAAAAAATAAAAAAAACATTAAATTTAATTCAAAAAAAATGGAATTTTACAATATATTTCTGTCAAAATGTATTTAATAATAAAAAAATACCTATTGAAATAATAAAAAATAAATTTATACAAAACATTAAAAAAAATAAATTTTCAAAAAAAATATTAATAGAATCTATTATTTTTTCTAATGGAAAATATTTCGAAGATATACCTTTTAAGGTAATAGCATTTATAGGATGTAATAAAAATAATTTTATTCAAAAAAAAATTTCTAATAATTTTGATTTAGTTGAAAAATATAAAAAAAATAATTTTGTTTTACAAAAAACAGATAATTATATTCTTATAAATAAAATTTTATCAGCAAAAAAATATTTTTATATAAGTTGTATTAATGAAAATATGAAAAAAAACAATTTTTTTAAATCCAATAAAATAATTTTAAAATTATTAGAATACATAAAAAAAACAACTAATATTAATAATAAAAAAAATAATGATATTGTTACAATAAACAATGTAATAAGTAATATTTGTACATTTCATAAACAAATAAAAATTTTTATCAAAAAATAATTATTTTCAAAAAAAAACATTAATAATGAAAAAAATATATAAAAAAAAAATTTTCTTATCTGAACTAATTAATTTTTGGAAAAACCCAATTGTATTTTTTTTAAAAAAAAAATTTAATTTAATTTATAATAATTATCCTAAATATTATAGTTCACAAGAATTATTTTTATTAAATAAATTAGATATATATAAAATTAATAAAAAAATATTTTATATTTTATTAAAAAATAGAAAATTAAAAAAATCATATTTACATAATAAAATTTTCAATGTTGTAAAAAAAAATAATTTTGAAAAATTTTTATTAGAAAAACAAATTAATGAAATAAAAGAATTTTATAAAAAAATATATAATATTGATAATTTCTCAAAGATAAAAAAAAAAAATATAAAAATAAAAAAATATAATCTTCAAGGAGATTTTCATGAAAATACTAAATATGGATTATTAAAATTTAAACCTTATATAGTAAATATATATGATGAAATTAAATTATGGTTACAACATATTATATATTGTTATTTCGGAAATACAAAAAATAGCTATTTAATAGGTTTAAAAAAATCTTTTTGTGGTTTTCATAATATTAATCAAAAAACAGCAGAAAAATATATAAAAAAATATATAACAGGTTATTTAAATGGATTAAAAAAACCAATTCTGATAAATAAATCCAGTATTAATTGGTTTACAACAATATATGATACTAAAAAAAAAAAAATAAATAAAAATAAATTAAATAAAGGAAAAAAAAAGTTTATGCAGATATGGAATGGAAACAATTTTGTTGTAGGAGAAAAAAAAAATTTACATATTAAAAAATTAATTCCTAAATTAACTGAAAAAAAAATAGATATATTATGCAATAATACAAAAATATGGTTAACTCCAATATACAAAAACAAAATTATTAAAAACCCTTGGAAAAAAAATAAATATTTTTTATAAATCATTATAAAAATTTTACAAAAATATGAAAAATGAAAAATTAAATGTATTTTCTATGATTATATCAGAAAAGATATTAATAGAAGCATCAGCAGGAACAGGTAAAACCTATAATATAGTATTAATTTATATAAGATTAATACTAGGAATTCATCCAAAAAAAAATTATATGGAACCTTATTCTGTAAAAAATATTTTATTAATCACATATACTAATAAAGCATTAGAAGAAATAAAAAAAAGAATAATTGATATTATAGAAAAATTAAAAAAATCATGTATAAATAAAAAAAACAGAATAAAAGAAATTAATATAATTTTTAAAAAAATTTCTAATTTTGATAAATCTATAAAATTATTAGAAAAAGCGGAATTAGAAATGCACGAAGCATCTATATATACAATTCATAAATTTTGTTTTCAAGTCATCAACTCTAATAATTTTTTATGGAACAATATATACCAATCTACTATTTTAAATGAAGAAACGAAAATTTATTACCAATCATTATTATATTTCTGGAAAAATATTTATTCTTCTTTACCTTCCGAAATAATATCTATCATTTATGAATATTGGAAAAATCCAGATAAATTATTGATAGAAATAAAAAAATGGATAAAAATATATTTTAAATACATAAAAAAAAAATCTATATCAAAAAAACATATATTAGATTTTCATAAAAAAAATATTTTAAAAATAAATAATTTTAAAAAATTTTGGATACAAAAAAAAGAAATAATATTTTTTTTATTAAATAAAATAAAAAAAATAAATACAAAATTTCCGATAAAAAAATATTCTATGTATATCCAAAAAATATGTATATGGTGTAAAACAGATACAAAAAATTATTTTTTTCCTAAAGAAATAAATTTTATTCAGAATATTTTTTTAAAAAAAAAAACCGAAATATTTAAAAAAAAAAATAATCTAAAAATTTTTAATAAAATTAATATTTTTTTAAAAAAAAATATTTCATTAAAAGAAATATTTTTATTTTATGCAATGGTAAAAATTCAAAAAAATATAGAAAAAGAAAAAAATACATTTTCAAAATTAGAATTTGACGATTTAATCGATATTTTATACGAAGGTATTGTAATAAAAAAAAATATTTTATTAATAAACTTTATACGAGAAAAATATCCTATTGCTTTAATAGATGAATGCCAAGATATTAATTTTCAACAATATAAATTTTTTCAAAAAATATATGAAAAAAAAAATACAGCATTAATTTTAATAGGAGATCCTAAACAATCTATTTTTAGCTTTACTGGAGCTAATGTATTTTCGTATATAAAATATAAACAAAAAATAAATAAAAAATATTTCTTAGAAACAAATTGGAGATCTTCTAAAAAAATAATAGAAAATATTAATAATATATTTAATTATAATAATAATCCTTTTATTTTTCCTGAAATAAAATATAAAAATATCAAATATTCTAAAAAAAATAAAAAATACTCTTTTCAAATTAATAAAATTTTACAACCAGCTTTTAATATTTATTATTTTGATTTAAAAAATCAGATTAATTTAGCAGATTATTATAAATGGAGTAGTAAAAAATGTTCACAAGGCATTTTAAAATTAGTAAATAGTATAGAAAATAAAACAAGTACAATATACATAAAAAATAAAAAAAAAAATTTATCTTTTCAAGATATTGCTATATTAGTAAGAAACTATAATGAAGCAAAAATAATAAAACAATATTTAAAAAAAGAAAAAATTAGTTCGTATTACTCTTCAAATAAAAATAATATTTTTTCTACTTCAGAATGTTTAGAAATATTATGGTTTTTACAAGCTATACTATATAAAAAAGAAAAATATATTATTAGAGCATTTAATACAATTCTGCTTGGTTGTGAAAAAAATAATATATATAACTTTTACGAAAATAAAAAAAATAAAATATATATAATGGAAAAAATTGAAAAATTTTTAATACTTTGGAAAAATAAAGGAATTTATAATTTAATAAAAAAAGTTACTGTTAGTAATATTATTACGAAAAAAAAATTGTATGATGAACAAATAATTATCAATTATCTTCATATAGGAGAAATATTACAAAAAAAATATAATAATAAATACAATAAATTTTTTATAATTAATTGGATAAAAAAACAAATTAATTATTCCTATTTATGCGAAAATAAAAATTTTCATATTAGAACAATACAATCTAAAAAATCTATTCAGATCATTACTATACATAAATCTAAAGGATTAGAGTATCCTATTGTTTGGATACCTTTTATAATAAACTTTCAGAAAAATAATACAAAAATACATTTTAGCCGAAAAAATTTTAATCCAATATTTAATTTATATAATACAAAAAATAAAACAAAATGGATTAAAGAAGAATCTTTATCAGAAGAAATTCGAATTATTTACGTAGCTTTGACTCGATCTATTTTACAATGTAATTTTACAGTAGCACCTATAAAAAAAAAATATGATTCATCTAAAAATACAGACATCCATAAAACCGGATTAGGATATATTTTACAAAATAAAAAAAAAATAAATAGCAAAAAATTAAAAATTTTATTTAAATTAAAATTTAAAAATAAATTAAATAATAATATATTATATGAATCTAAAGAAGAAAAAAATAAAGAAAATAAATTAATAACTTATACAAAAAAAAATAAAAATATAAAAATTTATAAAAAAAATAAATTAAAAAATAAATTTTTTACAAAAAAAATCATCAGTTACTCTCAATTAACATATAATTCATTTAACAATAATTATATTATTAAAAATAATGAAAAACAAAAAAATAAATTAGTAAAAACAGAAAATACAATTGAATCTTATATATTTGAAAAAGGAAAAAATTTTGGTTTATTTATTCATGAAATTTTGAAAATATACAATTTTTCTGAATGTATAAAACAAAAAAAAATATTCTATATAATTAATAAATTTAATTTTCCTATAAATAATATTGATGTTTTATACAAATGGATTAACAATATCATTAACACTCAACTATATCCTACAAAAATAAAATTATCTAAAATATTACTAAATAATTTTCAAAAAGAATTTGAATTTTATATTCCTATAAAAAAAATATTATATGCAAAAAATTTAAATATTTTTTTACAAGAAAAAAATAAAAAAAATATTTCTAAATTATATTTTGATCCAATATCTGGTATATTACATGGATTTATAGATTTAATTATAAAAATAAAAAATAAATATTTTATCATCGAATATAAATCTGATTGGTTAGGAGAAGAATATAAAAATTATAATATCAATAATATGCAAAAAAGTATATTTTTAAACAAATATGACCTACAATGCAATATTTATATTTTAGGACTACATAGATATTTACAGCAAAGAATTAAAACATATAATTTTAAAAAAAATTTTGGAGGATTTTTTTATTTATTTTTAAGAGGATTACATCCTAATTATAAAAAAACAGGAATATTTTTTATTAGTTCTGATAGTATTAACATACAAAAATTAAATAAATTGTTTTAAATATTAAAAATATTAAAAAAATGAAAATAAAAATAAAAAAATTACTGCAAGATGCTGCAAAAAATAAAATAATAAATTTATTTGATTTTTATTTTTCTACTATTTTATTTGATCAATATGAAGTAGAAATTATTTTCATTGCCGCTTGTATTAGTTATTATTATAATATTGGAAATATATATCTTCCTATTTCCGTAATCGAAAAAAAAAAAGTTTTTTTGCATCAAAAAAAATACAATAATATAATAAAAAAAATTTGGAAGTGTGTAGATAAAGTTAAAGATTGGAACAAATATTTAAATAATCATAAATTGTTTAAAAAAAAATCAATTTTATTTCCAATTATAATTGTAGATAACAATATATATTTAAAAAAAGTATGGGAACAAAAAGAATATATAAAAAAATATTTTTTAAAAAAAAAAAAAGATTTTAAAATAAATTTAAATAAAACAAAAAAAATTCTTGATATAATGTTCAAAACAAAAATTGATAAATATCAAAAAATATCTATAGTATTATCATTAATTAAAAAAATTACATTTATTATAGGAGGACCAGGAACAGGAAAAACAACAACTGTACTAAAAATACTGCTTGCTATTATTAGAATAAAAAATCATAAAAACATAAAAATTAAATTATGCGCTCCTACAGGTAAAGCTTCTTTTAAATTAATTGAATCCATAAATAATTCTATAAAAAAAACCAATGTTTCAAAAAAAGAAAAAAAAATATTACCAAAATCATCAAATACTATTCATAGTTTTATATTAAAATATAAAAAAAAAAAATATTTAAATAAAAAAATAGACTTTGATGTATTAATAATAGATGAATCTTCTATGATTGATATTAATATCATGTATGAATTAATAAAATTAATACCAATAAATTCTCGAATTATATTTTTAGGAGATTATAATCAATTACCTTCTGTTCAATCCGGATCCATATTAAAAGATATTTGCAAAAATTTTGATAATACATACGATATATTTACAGCAAAAAAAATTAATTTTTTAATACAAGAAAAAGTTTGTGTTACACAAAAAAAATACTTAAATATTAAAAATAATATTTGTATTTTAAAAAAAAATTACAGATTTTCAAGAAAATCAAATATACATAATTTTTCTACATGGATAATAGAAAAAAACATGATTTTAATAAAAAATATTTTAAAAAACAAAATGAATGAAATACATTATTTTAATTTTAAAAATATAGATAAATATTTTTTACTATTGAGAAAAATGTCAAAAAATTTTAATACATATTGGATCAGTGTTATTAAAAATAACAAAATAATGGAAATATTTGAAAATTTCAATAAATTTCGAATATTATGTGTTATAAATGAAGGAATTTTTGGAGTAAAATTTATTAATGAATATTTAGATAAATTAATGTTCAATAAATATCATAAAAAATTATTTTTTAATAAAAATAATAAAAAAGAATTTGTAGGAAAAGTAATACAAATTACAAAAAATAATAAAATATTAAATATTTTTAATGGAGAAATAGGAATATTTTTGTTAGATAAAAAAAATAAAATTAAAATATTTTTTTTATCTCAAGAAAATAAATTTAAAAAAATTAATCCTCAAATAATTCATGATTATCAATCAGCATGGTGTACTACTGTTCACAAATCTCAAGGTTCAGAATTTGATAATATTTTTTTAATTTTTCCAAATAAATATATTCATTCTTTAAATAATCAATTAATTTATACTGCTATCACAAGAGCAAAAAAAAATATTTATATATTATCGAAGAAAAAAATAATTTATAAATCTATACAAAATGAATATTCTAGAAAAAGCATTATTTTTTTATAATATCTAAAATAAGTATTTTATAATCATTTTTTTTAAAATAAATACTTTGTACATTATCTGGTAAAAAATCAATTCTCGTTAATAAAAATCCTTTTTTTTGAAACCATGATACTTTATTTTTTGTAAAAATAAATATTTTTTTTAAATTAATTTTTTTTGCTCTAGATTTAATTTCACATAATAATAAATCTTCCTTATATAAGTTATTATAATCAGGATGAATAGAAAAAAATGATATTTCTCCAATTCGATCTTTTAAAAAAGAATTTAGCGCAACACAAGCAATTACCAATTTTTCTTTTTTTATAACAATAAAATTATCAATTTCATTTTCTATTTTATTCTTATATTTATCATTATAATTTTTTTTATTATTTGTTAAATTAATTAATTTTAATATTCCATTAATATCAAATATTGATGCTTTTTGTATTTTTTCTGAAGGTTTTATTACTATTTGTGTTCCTGTTCTTTTAATATTAAAAACTTCTCTCAATAATGTATCTTTTTCTTTATAACTAATAAAATGAATTTTCGAAATTCCACTATTACAAATATTTATTGCATTTTTTAAAAAATAAATTATTTTTTTTTCTACATAAAATTTATTTTTTTGAATATAATAAATGTATTTTTTTAAACTTTTAATAGAAAATTCTGAAATAATTTTGTTCGTATTAAAATCTATAATACCTTTTTTATCTAAAAATATTAATATCTTATCTGCTTTTATTTCAATTGATATATAAGATAAAATATCTTGATATGAAATATAAAAACATTCTCCAGTTACAGAATGAGCTATAGGACTAATTAAAATAATTGAATTATTATTCAATTGAAAATTTATTAATTCTGTATTAATACTTCGTATTTTACCAGTATATAAATAATCAACTCTATCTAAATTTCTTAAAGGTTGTGCTGTAATAAAATTACTTCCAGATATGATATTAAAAAATTTTTTTTTTAAAAAATAATTATCTAAATTTGCAGAAAACCCAGAGATAATATCTATTTGTATTTTTCCTGATATTTCTTTTATAATTTTTAAAATTTCAATATTAGTAATTTGAATTTGTTTATGAGATAAATAAAGAATCTTTTTTTTTTTAATTGCAGAATTTACCTGGTGAGAAATATCATATATTATTACTATTTTTATTCCTAAACTATGTAATAAAATTATATCTTGTATAATTTCAAAAAAATTTAAATCATAAAATATTTTTGATGTGAACATAATTACAAATTTTTTATCTTTACATGTATTTAAATAAGGTAAAAGATATCGTAATTTCTGAATAAAATTCGATTTCATAATATTTGTCCAGTAAACAATAAAAAAATTTATAAATATAGTTAATTCAAAAATATTTACTTTATATAAACTTAATATTTTTGAATTAACTATATTTATAAATTTATTTTATATAATTTGGTTGCGGGGGCTGGATTTGAACCAACGACCTTCGGGTTATGAGCCCGACGAGCTACCAGACTGCTCCACCCCGCTTCTTTTATTTTAAATTAAAATAATAACACATTTAATGTTTATCGTCAAACTATTTATTTTTAAATATAATTTTATATACAATAACGTCAATAATAATTTTTATATAAAAAATATTAATTTAATTAAAAAAAATAAATTAAAAAAATAAAATAACGTGGTATTATTAAATAATTAAATTAAATATTATTTTTTTATAAATTTATCAATATATATTTTATAAATAAAAATTTTTATTTTCAATAAAAATATAAATATTTAAATAATTTTTTAATATATTTTAATAAATTTTTATGAACAAAAAAAATAAAAAATTTTTTATTGAAAAAATATAAAAATATTAAAAATAAAAAATTTAACATACTTAACATAATAAAGAAATTATTTAAGAGAAATAATAATGTTAAAAAAGGGTTCTAGAAGAAAAGCTAGAGAATATGTTTTACAAGCAATTTATGCTTGGCAAATTTCTGATAATTATATTCAAGATATCAAAATACAATTTTTAAATAAAATAAAAAAAAATCAAGCTGATTTATTATATTTTCAAGATGTACTCATGGGTATATTTAAATATCATATTTATCTAGATAAACTAATGAAACCTTATTTATCTCGATCTTTAAATAAATTAGGACAAATAGAAAAAGCAATATTACGTATATCTTTTTATGAATTATCAAAACGTTTAGATATTCCATATAAAGTATCTATTAATGAAGGAATCGAATTAGCAAAATCTTTTGGAGCAGAAGATAGTCACAAATTTATTAATGGAGTATTAGACCAAGCTGCATTAAAAATACGTTTCTCTATAAAAAAATAAAATAATATGAAAAATATAAATAAAAAAGTTAAAATTAAAAAAGATAATTTCGGATATTTAATAAATTATTTAGATTGGAATGAATCTATAGCTAAACAAATCGCAAGAGAAGAAAATATTTTATTAAATTCAAATCATTGGGAAATAATATATTTTATAAGAAATTTTTACATTGAATTTAATATTGTTCCTCCTCTTAGAATACTATCTCAATCTTTAAAAAAAAAAATTAAAAGAAAAATAAATAGTTGCGATTTATTTAATTTATTTCCTAAAAATCCAATATTACAATCTAGTAAAATTGCAGGAATACCTAAACCTAATCAATGCATATAAAAAATTAATATTTTTTATTAAAAATAAAAAAATTAAAAACTAATTATAATAGTTAAATTAAAAATTAATATAATAAAAATAGAAAAAATAAAAATTAAACGAGAATATGAACGTAAATAAAAATCAAAAAATTCAAAAAAAGAAATCATTAACCATAATATTCCAAAAATAAAACACGTGAAAAAACAAAATAAATTAATAAAATTATTTATATATAAAAAAAATAAAAATAACAAAAATAAAAAAATACTAATAATAATACAAATACGGGTACACTTTATACCATATACTATTGGAAAAATTGGTATTTTTATAATTTTATAATCATTAAGTCTAAACAAAGAAATAGAATAAAAATGAGCTAATTGCCAAAATACTAATATTAAAAATAATATTAAAAAACATAAATCAATTTTGTTAGAAACTGAAGAATATCCTATAGATACAGGAATAGAACCAGAAATACTTCCTATTAAAGTAGAATGTACTGAATTTCTCTTCATGAAAAAACTATAAACAATAACATAAAAAAATAATCCAATACATCCTAAAAAAAAAGATATGTTATTAACATAATAAAATAATAAAAATAACCCTATACAACCAGTAAAAAAAGCAAAAATATAAGCAGATTTTATAGTAATAATTTTTTTTACTAATACTCTATTTTTAGTTCGAGTAATCATTCGATCAATATCAGAATCAATTATATTATTAAATATACAACCTGAAATAATAATTAAAATAACACCAATCGATGATATATATAATAAAAATAAATTTATATTTTCTTTAGAAGCTAAAAAAAAACCGCCTAAAAAAGAAAAATAATTTCCAAAAACAATACCAGGTTTAATTAAATTTAAATATTTTTTAAACTTAAAAAAATTTTTCATGATTGTAGTAAATTACTATGTAAATTATACATAATCCAGATAGAACCAAAAATAATAATAACTATGATTAATAAAGAAAAAATGGAAATAATTAAATTCCATTTTAAATTTTTAATTTTTTTAATATGCAAAAAATATAATATATGAACCATAAATTGGATTGTTAAAAACAATATTAAAATAATATAAGTTTTTTTATTAGAAAAAATAGTATAAAAAGTTATAAAAAAAGACAAACAAGTCAATATTAAAGAATATAATAATCCTAAAAAATATAAATTAGATTTTTTCGAAAAAAATAAATTTTTTTTAATAAAATTAAACATTAAAGTAATCCTATTAAGTAAATAAAACTATATAAAAACAACCAAATTATATCCAAAAAATGCCAAAATAAACTAAAACAAAAAAAATTAGTATAATTTTTTTTATTAATTCCAGATAAATAAGTTTGAGATATTATAAATATAATCCAAATTAATCCTGAAAAAATGTGTATAGCATGAACAGATAACAATGTAAAAATGCTTGATAATAAACCATTTTTTTGTGGAGAAAAACCATGTTTAATGAAATTATACATTTCAAAAACTTCTATACATAAAAATAATAATCCCAATATTAAAGTTAAAAATAACCAATAATACATTTTTTTTATTTTTCTTTTTTGAAAATGTAAAAAAGAAATTCCACAAGAAAAAGAACTGAATAATAAAACCAATGTTTCTAAAAACACAGTTTTTAAACTTATTGTATTTTTATTTAAAAAAAAATGCATAGAACTACTTTTTATTACAAAATAAACAGAAAAAAAAGATGCAAAAATAATACAATCACTCATTAAATATAACCAAAATCCTAATATTTTTTTGCTTTCTAAATTAATTTTAGAACTATTTTCTTTTTCTTTTTTATAAGCGAAAATAATTTTTTTAGTCATTTTTAACGATTCCTTTATTCTCAAAATTACTTGTAATAGTTTTTATTTTTGATGCTTTTAATATATAAAAATCATTATCTTGTATACTAAAAATAAATAAACATATTACAACAGCAGTATTAGCAAGAACAAATAACCACCATATATGCCAAACAGCAGAAAATCCGATTATCGTACTTAATAAACCAATAAAAAAACCTAATGAATTATTTTTAGGAATTTTTAAATCCGAAAAAATTTTTTTATCAGAAAAAATATTTTTTTTATTTATATTTTTTTTATTATACCAAAAAGAATCTTTGGAAGTTACATTGGGCATATGAGAAAAATTATATATTGGAGGTGGAGATGATGTTGACCATTCTAAAGTTCTTCCATCCCAAGGATCTCCAGAAATGTCTAATTTTTTTTTCAAATCACGAATCGAAACAAAAAATTGAATTAACTGTG
Source organism: Buchnera aphidicola (Kurisakia onigurumii) (assembly GCF_039394605.1). NCBI lineage: Bacteria > Pseudomonadati > Pseudomonadota > Gammaproteobacteria > Enterobacterales > Erwiniaceae > Buchnera > Buchnera aphidicola. Next base: position 402,753 of record NZ_CP135033.1, read on the forward strand.
AAATAATACCACTAGTTATTAAAAAAGTTCCAAAAATAGAAATAGTTAAAAGAGGATGATATTCTGAATCAATATTTTGACTAATACGACGAGTCATTCCCATTAATCCTAAAAAATATAAAGGAATAAAAGTAACAAAAAAACCAATTATCCAAAACCAAAAAGATATCTTTCCCCATTTTTCATCCAATTTAAAACCAAAAATTTTTGGAAACCAATATGTTATTCCAGAAAAACAACCAAATACTACACCACCAATAATGACATTATGAAAATGAGCAACAAGAAACAAACTATTATGTAATACAAAATCAGCAGGAGGTAAAGATAAAAGTACTCCTGTCATCCCACCAATAGAAAAAGTAATTATAAATCCAATAGCCCAAAGCATAGAAGAATGCAGTGTTATTCTTCCTTGATACATAGTGAAAATCCAATTAAATATTTTTACTCCTGTTGGTATTGCAATAATCATAGTAGCTATACCAAAAAAAGAATTTACATTAGAACCTGCACCCATGGTAAAAAAATGATGTAACCATACTAAAAATGATAATACAGTAATTGATAATGTAGCCCAAACAAGAGATGTATATCCAAACAATGCTTTTCTAGAAAATGTAGAAACTACTTCTGAAAATATTCCAAAAGCTGGTAATATTAATATATACACTTCAGGATGACCCCAAATCCAAATTAAATTAACATACATCATAGGATTTCCTTCCATGGTATTTGTAAATATATGAAATCCTAAATAACGATCTAAAGTTAATAAAATTAATGTTCCAGTTAAAATTGGAAAAGAAGCTAATATTAAAATATTAGAACATAAAGCAGTCCAAGTAAAAACGGGCATTTTAAACATGTCCATAGTTTTAGTTCGTAATTTTAAAATAGTAACTAAAAAATTTATTGCAGTTAAAGTTGTACCAATTCCTGCTATTTGTAAACTCCAAATCCAATAATCTACACCTACTCCAGGGCTATAATCAATACCTGATAAAGGAGGATATGCCAACCAACCTGTTTTAGCAAATTCCCCTACCCCTAAAGAAATATTAATTAATATTGCTCCAGCAGCTGTCATCCAGAAACTTAAATTATTTAAAAATGGAAAAGCAAAATCTCTAGCTCCTATTTGTAAAGGAACAACAAAATTCATCAAACCAATTACTAAAGGCATAGCGACAAAAAAAATCATGATCACACCATGAGCGGTAAATATTTGATCATAGTGGTTTGAAGGTAAAAAACCTATTCCATTTTTTGAAGATGCAAAAAATTGATGAGTTCTCATCATAACAGCATCTACAAAACCTCTGAATAACATAATTACACCTAAAATAAGGTACATCACTGCTATTTTTTTATGATCAACAGAAGAAATCCAATTGAACCAAATATGTTTCCATTTTTTAATATAACTAATATATAAACCAGTTATTATTCCTATAATAGAAATAAAAAAACATGTAACCATAATAATAGGTTCATTAAATGGAATAGATTGCCAAGTTAATTTTCCAAACATAATGTACTCTCTTTAATAATTATTAAATCATTATTTCTATTAATAAAAAATTTTTGGATGAATTATTTTTTAATTATTAAATTTAATGTATTTGATGCATAGAGAATTTCTTTATTACTAAATTAAAAAAATTTGTATTTACTGTAGAAAAATATATTACTTCATATTTTTTATTTGGTTTCAATAATTTGATAAATGATTTATTTTCCTGTAATTTATAAGGATAACTTTTTACATTCATAACCCATTTATTAAAAGAATTTCTATTATTAGTAACTAATACAGAAAATTTCATATTAGAAAAACCTTCTCCACTATAATTAGAAGATATTCCTTTAAAATTACCACAATGGTTTGCTATCAAATTTAAATTAGTCTGCATACCAGGCATAGAATAAATTTGACTTCCTAAAGCAGGAATAAAAAATGAATTCATAACTGTATTTGAAGTAATTTTAAAATTAACAGGTGTATTTACTGGAATGACTATTTCATTTATAGTAGCAATTTTTTCTTCAGGATAAATAAATAGCCAACGCCAATCTAAAGATATTACATTAATTTTAATTGCTTTGTTATGTGAATGTATTATTTTTTTTTGATCTAATTGATGTGTTGTATTCCAAGATAAAATACTTAATATAGTTATAATAACTATAGGAAAAAACCAAATTAATGATTCTATTTTATTAGAATGAGACCATTCTGGTTTATATTGTATTTTTTCAGATTTTTTACTATATTTATAAGAAAAGAATATAGTCATAAAAATAACAGGTATTACTATACATAACATCATAAAAAAAGAAATTCTAATAAGATTGGTAATTTTAAAACCTATTTCTCCCTGAGGATATAATATTACTGGATTACAACCAGAAACTAATAAAGATATTAATATCACCAATCTCATTTTTTTAATAATTCTTATTAAATTCATAAAATTTACCTAAAAATAATTATATTTTATAAAGTTTTAAAATAAAAAATAATAAAAAATTTAAACATGAATCATTAACAAATAAATTAAAAATATAAAAATAATTTTATTTTTTTTAAATATAAATGATTAAAAAAAAAAATAAATTTATTATATTAATATTTTATAAATTTTTGCTAATTTTTTTATAATATAATTATTAAATAATCAATTATAATTTTAAATTGATTAATTCTTTATTTTAATAAACTATTATAGTATAAATATAAAAAATATTTAAGTATATCAAATTATACTGTATAATTTAAAAATAAAAATTCATTCATTTTAATAAATCAATCAATATAAGATTATAATTTATGAAAAATAAAATAATAAAAGTTTTAAAAAAAAATATTGATGTTGATCATATACAGATTTTTGATGAAAGTTATTTACATCGTAATAAAAATAAATTACATGTTAAAGTTATAATAGTTACTAAAATTTTTTATGGTATTTCTTTAATTGAAAGACACAAAATAATACATAAAATAATAGAAAAAAATTTTTATAATAAAATTTATGCGTTAGATTTATACACTTATTGCACTTCTGAATGGATTAAAAAAAAATTTTTTCAATCAAAAAAATGTATTAATAAAAATTAAATTAATATCTGTTCATCAAACATATAATTAAAAATATATTTTTATGATAAAAAAATATATTTTTTTAAAATTCTATATAAAATTTCAAAATACCTATTTTAAAATTTTTTATCCAAATACAATTCTATTATCCTCGAATCATAAAATTTATATAGATATAATTTAATAAAATTACTATTATTCATATAAATAATTAAATAAAAAAAGTAAAAATTTTATCATTTAATAAGGTTATCATGTGAAAAATACTATAAAAAAAATTAATAATTTACAATATCAATTCATGTTAAAAATATCTAATCAAGAATTAGAAAAATTAACTAATGTAGAAATAAATATATTAAAACGTGAAACTATATTAAATGGATTTCGTAGAGGAAAAGTTCCTCTTAAACTTATACCTAATTTTAATATTAAAAAAATTCAAAAAAATTTAATAGACACATTATTGTCTAAATCATTTAAAAAACTGATAACAGAAAAAAATATTGAACCTATTTACCATAAAAATATTTTTTACGAAAAAAAAATGCAAAAAAATAATTTAATTTTTTTAATCAAATTTGAAAAATATCCTAATTTTAAATTAAAATATTCTAAAAAATATAAAATAAAAAAAATATTAATAGATATAAACAAAAAAAAAATAGATAAAATACAAAAAAAATTAAATGATAAAACAAAAAATTTTCAAAATTTTATTAATTTTAATTCTTACGTGACAATAGATTATAAAATTTTTTTAAATAATAATCTTTTAACAAAATTTTCAAAAAAAAATTTTTCATTTATATTTGGTTTAGGAGAAATAGATTATGCGATTGAAAAAAATATTATAGGAATTCAAAAAAATAAAAAATTGAAAATAAAATTCAAATTCTCCAAAATACATCCTGAAAAAATTCTACAAAATAAAGAAGTAATAATTGAAATATTAATAAAAAAAATAGATGAAGGTAAAAATTTATATTTTTTAAAAAATAAAAATCATATTTTTCATGATATAAAAAATAAAAATCAAAATAATAAAAATTTAATTAATACAATTAATAAAAAATTTAAAATAATAAACAAAAAATATATAAAATTCCAAATTTTTCAAAAATTGCTATATCATAATCCAATTTTAGTACCATCCGAATTAGTTAATAATGAAATACAAAACATAATAAAAAAATCCAAAGAAAAATATAAACAAAATATTAATAATATATTTTCGTATTATTCTGAAAATTCAAATTTATTAGAATCTATTAGAAAAATAAAAATAAATTTATTTATAAGAAATATTATTGAAGTTAATTCTATTGAAATAGATAAAAAAAAAACAGAAAATTTATTTCAAAAAATAAAAAAAATATTACATGAAAAAACAAAATTACAAAAAAATAAAAAAAATTTTGAAAAATTTTATGAATATTTAAATTCACTTATATTAAAAGAACAAGTATTACATCATTTATATGAAAATATAGGATTCATAAATAAAAAAATTATTTTTTCAGAAAATACAATTAATATGTTATATCAAATAATTAAAAATTAATTATTTGATATTAAATTCAACTAATTCAATTAGGAATATAATATGAATTATCATTCATCATTAACAAAAAATAAAAATCAAATGAATTTGATACCTATGGTTATAGAGCATACACATTCAGGAGAAAGATCTTATGATTTATATTCTAGACTATTAAAAGAAAGAATTATATTTATTTCTGGAAATATAGAAGATTATATGGCTAACATTATTGTTGCACAACTATTGTTTTTAGAATCTGAAAACCCTGAAAAAGAAATTTATTTGTATATTAATTCTCCTGGAGGTGTAATTAGTTCTGGTATGTCTATATATGACACTATGCAATTTATTAAACCTCCTATTAGTACAATTTGTATAGGACAAGCCTGTTCAATGGGAGCTGTATTATTATGTTCTGGAACTCCGGGAAAAAGATTTTCTCTACCAAATTCTCGTATTATGATTCATCAACCAATAGGTGGATTTCAAGGACAAGTATCAGATATCGAAATCCATACTTTAGAAATTATCAAAATAAAAAAGAAAATGAATAAACTTATTTCATTTCATACAAAAAAATCAATCAATGAAATTGAAAAAGATACTGAAAGAGATCATTTTTTATCAGCAAAAAAAGCTATTAAATACGGTTTAATAGATGCTATCTTAACTAAAAGAAAATAATTGTTTTAATTTTATTAAAAATAAATAAAAAATTTAATTTTAATTATATTAAAAATGTTTATAAAAATATTTATTTCACAATAAAGAGGATTAGATAGAATGAACGATGAAAATAATAAAATTAATAAAAAAGTTTTAATTTGTTCATTTTGTGGAAAAAACCAAAAAGAAGTACAAAAATTAATATCTGGACCTTCTATATTTATATGTAATGAATGTGTAAAATTATGTAACAGTATAATTATTACAGAATTAAATAAAGAAAAAAAAGATAAGAAAACAAAAAAATTTTTAACTCCAAAAAAAATAAAAGAAAAACTAGATGAATATATAATCGGTCATAAAAAAACTAAAAAAATATTATCAGTAGCAGTTTATAATCATTATAAAAAAAATATTAAATATAATAATACTGGAATAGAAGATATCGAATTAAGAAAAAGTAATATTTTATTAATTGGACCTACAGGTAGCGGAAAAACTTTATTTGCAGAAACACTAGCAAAAATATTAAATGTTCCATTTGTTGTATCTGATGCAACAACATTAACAGAAGCAGGATATGTAGGAGAAGATGTTGAAAATATTTTACATCAATTATTACAAAAATGTAATTTTAATATTAAAAAAGCAGAAAAAGGAATCATATATATAGATGAAATTGATAAAATTTCTAGAAAATCAGATAATATTTCTATTACAAGAGATGTATCAGGGGAAGGAGTACAACAAGCATTATTAAAATTAATAGAAGGAACTACAGCTTCAGTTCCTCCTCAAGGAGGTAGAAAACATCCTAATCAAGAATTTATTCAAATTAATACTTATAATATACTTTTTATATGTGGAGGAGCTTTTACAGGGATAGAAAAAATAATAGAAAAAAGAATATCGAAAGGCACAAAAATTGGATTTAACGCTATTTTAAACAAACGAAAAAATAAAAATAAAAAAAATAATACTTTACAAGATGTAGAATCAGACGATTTAATTAAATTTGGATTAATACCAGAATTTATTGGAAGATTACCAATTATTACCACTTTACAAAAATTAAAAGAAAAAGATCTGAGTGACATTCTATGTCTTCCAAAAAATTCTTTAACTAAACAATATAAAAAATTATTTCAATTAGATGGTGTAAAATTAAAATTTGATAAAGAAGGAATAACAGCAATTGCAAAAAAAGCTCTTAAAACAAAAACAGGAGCAAGAGGATTAAGATCTATTTTAGAAAATATATTATTAGAAACAATGTATAATTTACCGTCATTAAAAAATGTAGATTCAGTTTTAATTGATAAATCTGTGGTAAATAAAAATAAAAATCCCTTAATCACTTTTAAAAAAAATAAAATAAATGATATAAAATACAATAATACAAAATAAATAAATTATTTTTATATATATAAAAATAAAATTATTGAACAGTATAAAATTGATATTTTTAATTTTTTATTTAAAAAAAAATTATATTATTTATTTTATTGAAAAATAGTACTAAATAATATTAGAATAATTAAAGAGAAATTTCTATGAATCTTAATTCTCCTGAAAAAATTATAATACCTGTATTACCATTGCGAGATATAGTAGTATATCCAAAAATGGTTATTTCATTATTCGTAGGTAGAAAAAAGTCTATTCAATGTATTAAAAAATCTATGGAAAATGATAAAAAAATTATATTAGTAACACAGAAAGATCCTTCATTAGATAAACCCCTTTCAACTGATTTATTTAATATTGGAACAATTTCTTTAATTTTACAAATGCTTCAATTACCAGATGGAACTATCAAAATATTAGTACAAGGTATTAATCGTACAATTATTGAAAGTATTAATGATGATAAAAATTATTTTACTGCATCAATAAAAAAAATATATTATTCACCTACCGAAATAACACAAGAACAAAAAGTATTAATAAAAATCGCAATAGAAAAATTTGATAAATTTACAAAAATTAATAAAAAAATACCTGTAGATATACTCGAATCATTAAAAAAAAATAATCAAGCAGAAGAAATATCAGATATAATAGCAGCAAATATCCCTTTACAAATTTCTGAAAAACAATCTATTTTAGAAACTTTTGATATAAAAAAAAAATTAGAATATTTAATAAAAAAAATAGAATCAGAAATAGAATTATTAGAAATAGAAAAAAAAATTAGAATACGTATTAAACAACAAATGGAAAAAAGTCAAAGAGAGTATTATTTAAATGAACAAATCAAAGCCATTCAAAAAGAATTAGGAGATATTGAAGATATTCCTGACGAATATGAAAAATTAAAAAATAAAATAAAAAAAACAAAAATGACAAAAGAAGCAAAAGAAAAAGTACATTCTGAATTTAAAAAACTAAAAATGATGTCTTCTATGTCTGCAGAAGCTTCTGTAATAAGAAGTTATATAGATTGGATCTTAGAAGTACCATGGAATAATTCAAGTAAAATAAAAAAGGATATTGCAAAAGCTAAAAAAATACTAGATCAAGATCATTTTGGATTGAATACAGTTAAAGAAAGAATTTTAGAATATTTGGCAGTTCAAAATAGAACCAAAAAATCTAAAGGTCCTATATTATGTTTAGTCGGACCTCCAGGAGTTGGTAAAACATCTTTAGGAAAATCGATAGCTCGTGCTACTGGTAGAAAATATATTAGAATTGCACTTGGAGGAATTAGAGATGAAGCAGAAATAAGAGGGCATAGACGTACATATATTGGATCTATGCCAGGAAAAATTATTCAAAAAATGGCAAAAGTAAAAGTGAAAAATCCTCTTTTTTTATTAGATGAAATAGATAAAATGTCTAATGACATACGTGTTGATCCAGCATCTGCTTTATTAGAAGTATTAGATCCAGAACAAAATTTTACATTTAATGATCATTACTTAGAGCTCGATTTTGACTTATCCAATGTTTTATTTATTGCTACTTCCAATTCTACTAACATACCTTCACCATTATTAGATCGAATGGAAATTATTAAAATTTCTGGTTATACAGAAGAAGAAAAAATCAATATTTCTAAAAATTATTTAATTGAAAAACAAAAAAAAAGAAATGCAATTAAAAAAAATGAATTAACTTTAAATGAAGAAGTATTAACCAATATTATCAGATATTATACTCGTGAATCTGGAGTTAGAAATTTAGAACGAGAAATATCTAAAATATGTAGAAAAGTTGTAAAAAAAATATTTTTAGATAAAAAAATAAAAAATATTGTAATCGATAATAAAAATTTAAAAAAATATTTAGGAACAAAAAAATTTGACTATGGAAAAACCAATAATATTAATAAAATAGGACAAGTTATTGGATTGGCATGGACAGAAGTTGGTGGAGAATTACTAAATATTGAAACAGCATGTATTTCAGGAAAAGGAAAATTAATTTTAACAGGTTCTTTGGGAAAAGTTATGCAAGAATCTATACAAGCTGCTTTAACAGTAGTTCGATCACAATCAAAAATATTAGGAATAAAAAAAGATTTCTATGAAAAATGTGATATACATGTTCATGTTCCAGAAGGAGCTACTCCTAAAGATGGACCAAGTGCTGGAATTTCTATGTGTACTGCATTAGTTTCTTCTTTAACTAAAATTCCTGTTAGATCAGATGTCGCTATGACTGGAGAAATTACTTTAATAGGTCATATTTTAAATATTGGAGGATTAAAAGAAAAAATTCTAGCTGCTCACAGGGGAGGTATTAAAACAGTATTGATTCCTTATGATAATTTAAGAAATGTTGAAGATATTCCTAAAAATATAACAAAACATTTAAATATATACCCTGTAAAAACAATTAGGGAAGTATTAAAATATTCATTAGAAAAAAATCCTTATGATCAATAATTTTTTATTTTGTATATTATAATAATCAATGATGCTGGCATCGAATATTGCCAGCTTTATATTTATTTATAAAATATGTTATTATCAATTCTATAAAAATAAAATATAATTTTTTATAATTTTAAATTTTAAGAAATATTTAAAAAATATTTTAAATATTTCTTAAAATTATTATAGTACTAAAAAATTTTTATTTATAAAAATATATTTTTAATAAAAATGGAATAAAAAAAATTAAAATGAATTATTTAAAAATTTGTTCTAAAAAAAATATAATTAAATTGATATTATTTATAATAATAATTGCAATTATTATTGATAATACTATTATTTTATTTAAACATATGAATAAAAATACAATTGCTAAAATAAATAATATTAAAATTAAAAAAAATACAATTATAGAATTATATAAAATACAAAAAATAGAAAGAAAAAAAATATTTGGAGAACAATTTAAAAATATTATTAATAATAAAAATTATATAAAACAAAATAAAAAAAAAATATTATCCAAAATAATTCATGAAATAATTTTAAATAATTATTTAAAAAAAATTAATTTTTCAATTAATAAAAATAAAATTCAAGAAAATATTCTTAATAATATTAATTTTTCTAAAAACAAAATTTTTAATTATGAAAATTACTTAAATTTTTTAAAAAAAAAAAAAAATAAATATACAAGAATATGAAACTTTTATACAAAAACAATTGATTCGAAATAGTTTTTTGAATAACTTGATTCAAAATACTAATATTTTAAATTATGAAAAAAATTTAATTTTAAAATTATTATCTGAAACAAGAACAATTAGAACTAAAAATATAAATATTTTTTCTTTTTTTAAAAAAAATAAAATAAAAAATAAAAATTTAATAAATTTTTATTTAAAATATAAAAAAATTTTTTATTATCCTAAAAAATATAAAATTCGATTTATAAAAATTCAAAAAAAGAAATTATTTAATTATAAATATATAAATAAAGAAATTATTCCATTATATTTAAAAAAAAAAAATAAAATTTTTGTTCAAGAAAAAAGAAATTATTCTGTTATTCAATTAAAAACAAAAAAAGAATCAGAACAAATTGTACAAAAAATTAATAATGGAAATAAGTTTGAAGATTGTGCAAAAAAAAAATCTATAGACTTTATTTCTGCTAAAAAAGGAGGTAATTTAGGATGGCTTCCATTAAGATATATTCCTGAAGAAATAAAAAAAGTAAACATAGAAGAAAAAAATAAAAAAATTCACATTGTTAAATATAAAAATAATTTTTTAGTTTTTAAACTAAATGGAAAAAAATATCAAAATATAAAAAAAAATAATCAAAAAAATTATATGATAAAAAATAAAATTTTAGAAAAAAAATTAAAAAATTATGTTAAAAAATATAAACAAAAAATATTAAAATTATTATTTTTAAAATCATATAATATACATAAATTATCTAAAATAACCAAAATACCTTATTTACAAACAAAATGGTTAAGCAAAAATCAAATTTATAAAAAATTCAATTTTAATAACAAAAAAAATAAAATATTTAAAATAAACAATAATAAAAATAAATTTTTATTTTTAAATAATAATAAAAAATATTATATTTTAGAATTTTATAAAACCAAAAACAAAAAAAATAAAACATTTTTAGAATCAAAAAAAATCATTAAAAATATAATCAGATATTATCAAGCTGAGAAAAAATCTAAAAAATACGCATTAAAAATAATTAATGTTTTAAAATCATCTAGTAAAAAAAATAAAAATTATTTTAATTTTAGTAAAAAAAAAATTATACATAGATATGATAATAAACCAATTAAATCATTAGTATTTCAACAACCTATTCCAAAAAAAAATAGAATTATATATTTAATTACTAGTAATATTAATAATAATATTAAAATTATAATTTTATATAAGAATGACTATAAAAAATTTTCTGAAGAAAAAATCAAAAAAATTGTCAAAATATTGTTAAAAAATAAAAAAATAAATATTTTAAATATTTTATTTGATATTTTATATAAAAAATCTTTAATAGAATATCAGAAAAATAATTAAATAAAAACTATAAAAATTTTTAACAAATCAATTGTAAAATATATTTTTAATATTTGATATATAAAAATATAATTTTTATATATTAAGTAAAAATATTTTTTTATATAAAAAAATATATAAAAAAATTTATATACTATAAATAAGGAGTTATGTGAAATTATTCAATCAATTAAAATGGTACTTCTTAAAAGAATGGAAACGTTATTTAGGATCTGTAATATTATTACTCATAATTGCGATTTTACAATTATTTCCTCCAAAAATAATAGGAAAAATAGTTGATTTAATCATAAATCAAACATCTAAAAACTATACAGTTATACCTTATATTATATTAATGCTGATAATTGCAATACATATTTATATTTTTCGTTACATATGGAGAGTATTACTATTTGGAGCTTCATATAAATTAGCAGTTGAATTAAGAATGAGATTCTTTACTGCTTTAAGTAAAAAATCAAATAAATTTTATTTAAAAAATAGAACAGGAGATTTAATTACTAGAGCTACAAATGATGTAGATAAAGTAGTTTTCGCAGCAGGAGAAGGTGTTTTAACATTAGTTGATTCATTAATAATGGGAATTTCTGTTTTTTTTGTTATGTGTTCTCAAATAAGTTTAAAATTAACATTAATTTCTTTAATTCCTATGCCAATAATGGCGTTAATTATTAAAAAATTTGGAAAAGAACTATACGAAAAATTTTTATCGTCACAAAAATCATTTTCTATGTTAAATGATCATACACAAGAATGTCTTAGCAGTATTAGAATGATACGATCTTTTGGTTTAGAAAACAATCAATTTAAAAAATTTAAAATTATAGCAGAAAAAGCAGGATCAAAAAATATAGAAGTAGCAAATGTAGATTCTAAATTTGATCCTGTAATTCATATATCAATATCTGCATCTAACTTAATTGCAATAATATATGGAGGATGGTTAGTTTCAAATAAAATAATAACTTTTGGTCAATTGACTAGTTTTATCATGTATTTAGGATTAATGATATGGCCTATGTTAGCGCTAGCTTGGATGTTTAATATAGTAGAAAGAGGCAGTGCAGCATGGGAAAGAATACAAAAAATAATATCTTATGAAAAAAAATATGATAATAATAAAAAAATAAAAATACCTAAAAATTTTAAAAAAATTACAGTAAATATAAAAGAATTTAAACATTCTATAAAATCTAAAAAAATATTAAAAAATATATTTTTTAACATTACAAACGAAAAAATATTGGGAATATGTGGACCTACTGGATCAGGAAAAACATCTATTATAAAAATTATACAAAATAATTATAAAAAATATACGGGAAATATTTTATATGATTGTACTTCTATATTTGATATAGATGAAAAAGAATGGAGAAATTCTCTATCTATCGTAAATCAGAATACGTTCTTATTTTCTGATACTATCTATAATAATATTGCGTTAGGAAATCCTAATGCTTCATATCAAGAAATTCAAAAAGTATCTAAAATAGCTAACATTCATGAAGAAATAATAAAATTTCCTAAAGGATACTATACCGAAGTAGGTGAAAAAGGAATTATGCTATCAGGAGGTCAAAAACAAAGAATTACAATTGCCAGAGCTTTGCTTTTTAATTCTAAAATACTAATATTGGATAATTCATTTTCTGCTGTAGATGGAATAACTGAGAAAAAAATTTTAAATAATATCATTTTATGGAAAAAAAATAATAAAAAAACAATTATTTTTATTGCTCATAGATTATCTTCATTACATATCTCAGATAAAATTATTGTAATAAAAAATGGTATGATAATTCAAAAAGGAATACATGACAAATTAATTCAAGAAAAAAATTGGTATCAACATACCTTTAATAACCAAAAAATAGAAATAGAATTAGGAAAAATTTAAATTAATAAAAATGAAAAATAATATAAAAAATAAACCCTTAAAATTTTGGAATACTCTAAAAAGATTATTAAAATATGGAATTGTATGGAAAAAATCATTAATATTTGCGTTAATATTATTAACTTTTGCATCTGTATTTGAAATATTATGTCCTTTACTAATTAGTGTTTTCATTAAACAAATAATTAATTTTAAAAATATTAATAAAACACTGATGCTATTTTTAATAATCGGATTTATTATTTTTCAAATAAGTGCTGCTATATTAAGTTTTATCGAAAGTATTATAATTAATAAAATATCAGTAAGAATTATACAAATTATTCGTACAGATACCATGAAAGCAGCATTAAACCAACCTATTTATACTTTTGATAAAAAATCTATAGGACAAATTATTTCTAAGGTAACAAATGATACTGAAAATATTAAAGAATTATATGATACTGTTGTACCAACATTAATAAGAAGTATAATACTAATTGCTATAATGATCATTACAATATTTAGTCTAGAATGGAAAATGGCTATTATTGCATCTAGTATGTTTCCAATAGTAATTATTGTTATGATAATTTATCAAAAATATAGTATTCCTTTATTAAGACAAACAAGATCTTTATTTGCTGAAATAAATAATAATTTTAATGAAATAATTAATGGAATGAATGTTATTCAACAATTTAACCAAGAGAAAAAATTTTATAAAAAACTTAAAAATATAAACTTTCAACATTATTTATTACGCATGAAAATATTAAAACTTGATGGATTTTTATTAAGACCTTTATTAAGTTTATTAACTACTTTAGTTTTATGCGGTTTAATGACATTACTTAGTTTGTATTCAACAAATATGTTCGAAATAAGTATTTTATACACTTTTATAAATTATTTAGGACGTCTTAGCGAACCGTTAATTGCAATAACAAATCAGCAATCTATATTACAACAATCTGTTGTATCAGGAGAAAGAGTATTTAATCTTATTGATTCTAAAAAACAAAAATATGGAAAAATTGATCATAACATTAAAAATGGAAAAATAGAAATTAAAAAATTAAATTTTTCGTATAAAAAAAATCATCCAAATATATTAAAAAATATTAATATAAATATTAAACCAAAAGAATTTGTTGCATTTGTTGGAAGTACTGGTAGTGGAAAAACTACTTTAGCACATTTATTAATGGGTTATTATTTAAATTATAATGGAAAAATATTAATTGATGATATTTCTATTAAAAATCTTACAAAAAAATCTCTAAGAAAAAGTATATCTATAGTTCAACAAGAACCTATAATTCTAGCTGATACGATATATAATAATATAGATTTAGGAAGAAATATTTCAGAAAAAAAAATATGGGAAATTATAAAAAAAATACAATTAGATCCTATTATTAAAGAAAATTCGAATGGAATACATTCTATTTTAAAAGAACAAGGAAACAATTTATCGACAGGAGAAAAACAACTTTTATCATTAGCACGAGTATTAGTCAATCCACCTAAGATATTAATATTAGATGAAGCTACTTCAAATATTGATTCTGAAACAGAATTAAAAATTCAAAAAACTTTAGATTTAATTCGTAAAAAAACCACTTTGATTAGTATAGCACATAGACTTTCTACTATAGTACATGCTGATAGAATATTTTTTTTCTATAAAGGGAAAATAAAAGAAGAAGGTAATCATATTAATTTAATGAAAAAAAAGGAAAAATATTGGAAAATGTATAATTTACAATTAAAAGAAGAAAAATAGTATATATAAAAAAATCTCTGTTAGCAATTTTTAATACCTAAAAAATTTTTGAAATAGCTGCTTTCTTCCGAACCTGACTTGTTTTTCAAAATTATTAGAATTAAAGAACTAACAGAGATTAATTATTAAAATTTAAAAAAATATTTTTTTATTTTTTATTAATGTTATCATAATAATATATTATAATAAAATTGTAAATAAAAAATTTAATAAATTATGAAATATGAAATTCTTGCCAGAAAATGGAGACCGCAATCTTTTTCCGAAATAGTTGGACAAAAATATATCGTTCGAGCATTAAAAAATAGTATTTCTTCTCTCCGAATTCATCAATCTTGGATATTCTATGGTTCCAGAGGAACAGGTAAAACTTCTTTAGCAAGAATATTAACCAAATCGCTCAACTGTAAGTTTATTAAAACAGGAAATCCATGTAAAATTTGTTCTTCTTGTATGGAAATACAAAAAGGAAATTTTATTGATTTAATCGAAATAGATGCAGCTTCCCGCACTAGAATTGAAGATATAAAAGAAATATTAGAAAACATGCAATATTCTCCATCTAAAGGAATTTATAAAGTATACTTAATTGATGAAGTGCATATGTTATCTAATCATAGTTTTAATGCATTATTAAAAATTTTAGAAGAACCTCCAAAACATGTAAAATTTATATTAGCTACTACTATAATTAAAAAAGTTCCGGATACTATCATTTCTAGATGCTTATGTTTTAATTTAAAAAAAATCAATAAAAAAGAAATATATCAACATTTAAAAAAAGTTTTAAGACATGAAAAAATAGAATATGAAAAAAATGGATTAAAAATTATATCAGATAAAGCTGAAGGAAGTATTCGTGATGCATTAAGTATTGTAGAACAAACTATTTCTATGGGAAATGAAAAAATTTTTACTGCTGACGTTCTAAATATATTTGGTATGTTAAAAAAAAAAAATATTATTTCTATTATTAAAAATATTTTTCTAAAAAAAACAGAAAAATTATTTCAATGCATAAAAAAAATAGATAGTTTAAATGTAGATTGGGAAGAATTGTTAAATGAAATGATTATATTAGTACACCATATTGCTATAATAAAAAATTTTAATAATTCAAAAAAAAATTTTATGCATATGAATACAGAAAACCAAAAAAAAATAGAAGAAATATCTAATTATTGCCATATAGATAAAATTCAATTATATTATAAAATATTAATAATAGGAAAAAAAGAATTAAAATTAGCTCCAAATCCCAAAATAGGAATAGAAATGATATTTTTTAGACTTTTAGACCTAAATTAATTATTTTTAATATACTATTTACTTGAAAAATATTTAAAACAATATTTAAATCAATATATTTTAATAAAAATTATTCATAAGGTATATAATGTTTAAATCTGATAATTTAACAAACTTAATGCAACAAGCAAAAAATATGCAAGAAAAAATGCAATTTATGCAAAAAGAAATAGAAAAATTAGAAGTAATAGGTGAATCAGGAGCAGGGTTAATAAAAGTTACTTTATTTGGAAATAATCAATGTAAAAAAATTCAAATTGATCCAAGTTTATTAATAAAAAAAGAATTAGATATTTTAGAGGATTTAGTAGTAGCTGCATTTAATGATGCATTAAGAAAAATTACTGAAGAAAAAAATAAAAAAATGTCTACTATTTCTTCAGGAATAAATTTTCCTACAAATTTTAATTCTTCTTCATAAAAAAATTTTAAAGTATTGAATATAATTTAAAAAAAAATTAAATATATATATTTAAGGAAATAATATGTCTACAACAAAAAAAATAAAAAAATATCAATTTCAATCGGAAATTAAACAACTATTACATATAATGATTCATTCATTATATTCTAATAAAGAAATTTTTTTAAGAGAATTAATATCTAATGCATCTGATGCTTTAGATAAATTGCGTTTTTTATCTATTACATCTAAAAAAAATATAAAAAATCACAAACCTCTTCGAATTAGAATTTCTATTAATTCAAAAAATAAAGAATTAATTATTGATGATAATGGAATAGGAATGACAGAAAAAGAAATAATTGAAAATTTAGGTACAATAGCTAAATCTGGTACTAAAAAATTTTTAGAATCAATGAAAAATAACAAAAATGAAAATATATCTTTAATAGGAAAATTTGGAGTGGGTTTTTATTCTTCTTTTATAGTATCTGATTCTGTTTGTGTACATACACGATCTATTCATGCAAAATCTCAAGATAGTATATTATGGAAATCATCTGGTCATGGTAATTATTCTATTGAAAAAAAAGAAAAAAATAGCATTGGTACAAAAATAACTTTAAATATAAAAACAGAAGATAAAGAATTTTTAGAATTGTGGAAAATCGAAAATATTGTAAAAAAATATTCTGATCATATTAATTTTCCTGTTGAAATACAAAAAAATGAAGAAATACAAAAAAATGAAGAAATACAAAAAAATGAAGAAATACAAAAAAATGAAGAAAAAAAAATAAAAAAAGAAAAAAAAATAATATGGAATCAAATAAATAAATCCAATGCATTATGGACATTAAACAAATCAGAAATAAAAAAAGAAGAGTATATTAATTTTTATAAAGAATTTACAAATGATACACAACCACCTTTATTTTGGATACACAATAAAGTTGAAGGAAATATAGAATATACAAGTTTATTATATATACCAAAAAAATCACCTTGGGATATGTGGAATAGAGAAAATAAATATGGATTAAAATTATACATAAAAAAAGTATTTATAATGGAAAATACTAATCAGTTATTACCAAATTATTTACGTTTTGTTAAAGGTATAGTAGATGCCAATGAACTGCCTTTAAACATTTCAAGAGAAGTATTACAAAAAAATAAAATTGTTAAAAATCTAAAAAAAACAATTACTAAAAAAACATTAAATTTACTACAAAAAATATCTAAAAAAAATCCAGAAAAATATCAAAAATTTTGGAATGAATTTGGTATAATATTTAAAGAAGGACCTGCTGAAGATATGGAAAATAAAAATATTATTCTTGATCTTTTAAGATTTACATCTATTAATAATAAAAATATAGAACAAAGTATATCTTTAAGTCAATATGTAAAAAATATGTTACCTAACCAAGAAAAAATATATTTTATTACTAGTGATAATTATACATCTGCAAAAGATAGTCCTCATTTAGAATTATTTAAAAAAAAATCTATAGATGTTCTATTATTATCGGATCGAGTAGATGAATGGATGATGAATTATATACATGAATTTGATGGAAAAAATTTTCAATCAATAAATAAACAAGATAATTCAATAGATAATTTAATAAAAAAAGATAAAAAAGAAAAAATTGATGAAAATATTATAAATTTATTAGAAAAAATAAAATTATTATTAAAAAAAGATATTACTGATGTTAAAATAACACACAAATTAGTTAATACACCAGCAGTACTAGTAACTGATTCTAATGAAATGACTACTCAAATGGCAAAATTATTTTCTTCTGCAGGACAAAAAATACCTCCATTAAAATATGTATTAGAAATTAATCCTAAACATGATCTCATAAAAAAAATATCTTTAATTAAAAATGAACAATTAATACAAGAATGGATATTATTTCTTTTTGAACAGACATTATTAATTGAAAAAGGTAGTTTGGAAAACCCAAACAAATTTATCACAAGAATTAATAAAATTTTAACCTTATAATTATTTTATAAAATATATATATAAATGTATGGAAATATTGATATGAAAATTATTCTACTAGGACCTCCTGGAAGTGGAAAAGGAACACAAGCTAACTTTATAAAAAATCTTTTTAAAATACCTATTATATCTGCTAGTAAATTACTAAAAAAAAAATCTAAAAATGAATCTATTTTAGAAAAAAAAATACAAACATATATCAAATCTGGTAAATTAGTTCCCGATGAAATTATTACCAAAATGATATTAAAAAAAATAAAAAATAATGTTACCAACGGATTTATTTTAGATGGATTTCCTAGAACTATTAAACAAGCAGATTCAATAGAATCTGCGAATATAGAAATAAATTATATACTGGAATTTGTTATATCAGAAGAAAATATTTTAAAAAGAATAACAGGACGAAGAATACATCTTGCTTCCGGGAGGATATATCATAAAACATTTTCACCTCCAATACAATACGGAAAAGATGATATTACGCAGGAATTGTTATCTAAAAGAGAAGATGATAATGAAATAGTTACAAAAAAAAGAATTAAAGAATATGAAAAATATAAACTTTCCATTTTAAATTTTTTTAAAAAAAACAAAAAAATAAAATTAGTTAAAATAAATGCAAATAATAAAATTAATAAAATATCTAATTTCATAAAAAAAGTATTTATAAAATAGTTTTTATTGGTGCACTCTACAAGATTCGAACTTGTGACATACGGCTTAGAAGGCCGTTGCTCTATCCAACTGAGCTAAGAGTGCTCTTTTTTATAAATAAACAAATTTTATTGATTTTAAATTATACTATATTTTCTATATAAACAAAACAAAAAATATTAAAAAAAATAAAAATATGAAAAAAAAAATAATCGACGGAAATAAAATTTCTCAAAAAATAAGAAAAAAAATAAAAAAAAAATTACAAAAGTTAATTATTAATAGAAATCGTAAACCATCTATTGTAGTATTATTAGTAGGAAACGATCCTTCTTCTATAATATATGTAAAAAATAAAAAACAAGCATGTAAAGAAATAGGTATTACTTCTCGTATATTAAAATTCAAAGAAACAATACAAGAAAAAGAATTAATAAATATTATTCATACATTAAATAATGATACTTCTGTAGATGCAATTTTAATACAATTACCTTTACCTAAAAATATTTCTATTAAAAAAATTTTTAATAGTATTTCTCCTAAAAAAGATGTAGATGGATTTCATCCTTACAATATTGGATGTTTATTGCAAAAAACACCTAAATTAAGACCTTGTACTCCTCAAGGTATTATGATGATTTTAAAAAAATATAAAATAAAAACTCATGGATTAAATGCTGTTATTTTAGGTGCATCCAATATAGTAGGAAGGCCTATGAGTTTAGAATTACTGCTTGCTGGTTGTACAACTACTGTTACACATAGATTCACTAAAAATTTATATGATCATACTAAAAAAGCAGATTTATTAATTGTTGCTATTGGAAAGCCAAAATTTATAAATAATTTATATATAAAAAAAGGAGCTATCGTAATTGATGCTGGTATAAACAAAGATAAAAATGGAAAAATAGTAGGAGATGTAGATATTCAATCTGCTATACATAATTCATCTTTAATTACTCCTGTTCCAGGAGGAGTCGGACCTATGACAATTACCGCTTTATTAAAAAATACAATTCAAATATATGAAAAAAATAAAGAAATTATTAATTATTTATAATTAATAAAATATAAATTTTATAAAAATTATTTATAATTAAAAAATTAATTTATAAATTAATCGGTATAATACCAATTAGTTGTATATTTTGAATCTTTTAATTTTATATTTAAATCCAATAATTTTTTTCTTATTGTATCAGATTTACTCCAATTTTTTAAATTTCGATATATATTTCTATAATAAATTAATAGATTAATTTTTTTAAAGCTTAAAACATTTTTATTTAATTCTTTTTTTAAAAAATCTTCAGGATGATAAAATAATAATCCTAAAATATTTCCTAAAAATTTTAACTTATACGCTAATTTTTTTGCTTTTTTTATATTTATATTTTTTAATATATTAATTTTTTTTGATATTTTAAATAAAATTAAAAACACATGCGGAGTATTAAAATCTAAATTCATATATTTTTCAAATGATAAACTAGAAAAATTTTTTTTTAAAATATATTTTTTAGAAAAAGATAAATTAAAACCTTGTAGAGAATTATATAAACGTATTAAAGATTTTTTTGATTTTATTAAATCAGATTCATGATAATATAAAGGTTTTCTGTAATGACGAGATAAAATATAATATCGTATAACTTCCGAATCATATTTTAATAATAAATCATGTAACTTTTTAGTATTATTTAATGATTTAGACATTTTTTGATTTTTAATCAAAACCATTCCTACATGCATCCAATAGTTTACATGAACTTTCTTTAAATAAGAATCCGATTGAGATTTTTCATTTTCATGGTGAGGAAATAATAAATCTATGCCACCACCATGGATATCGCAATTTTCTTTAAAATAAAAACAATTTATTGCTGAACATTCTATATGCCATCCAGGTCTTCCTATACCCCATGGAGATTCCCAATAGGGATAGTTTTTATTTGAAACTTTTTTCCATAAAACAAAATCTAATTTTTTGTTATTATTAATAGTACTTTTTAAATTATTAATTTTTTGATTCGAAAGTTTTCCGTATTTATTAAAACTATCTACGGAAAAACAAACATCTCCATTATCAGAAACATATGCATTATTTCTGTATAACAGAGTTTTTATCATTTTAATAATATTTTCAATATTATCTGTAACTTTTGGTTCTTTATTAGGAGGTATTATGTTTAAATTATTAAAATCACAAAGAGTTTGATAAATAATAGAATTGGTAATATCCTGACATGTTGTGTTTTTTTGAATTGATTTTTGTATAATTTTGTCATCAATATCAGTAATATTTCTTATATATATTACTTTATATCCTAAAAATCTAAAATATCTGATTACAATATCAAAAAAAATAAATACTCGAGCATGTCCTATATGACAAAAATCATATGGTGTAATACCACAAACATATAAATTAACTACTTTATTTTTAAAAGAGTGGAAAGTTTGTATTACATTATTTAATGTATTAAAAATTTTTAACATACTATGTCTCTTTATAAATTAAATCGTAAATATTAACTGTAAAACAAAAATAAATAAATTATTTATTTTTATAAATAATATATTATAATATTATAATAAAATTTTTATTTTTATAACTAAAATTTTATTATTATAATTATATTAAAAAATAAAGTAGTATGTTATTAATTAATTTTAATAAAAAATAAATTTTTTAAAATAAAATGATTTTAATATCAAAAAATGAGGTAATTTTATGAAAACTAATTTAGAAAAAATGTTAACTTTACCATGTTCTTTTACATATAAAGTAATTGGATTATCCAATCCTGAATTAGTAAACAAAGTAATAAAAGTAATTCAAACATATATACCGGGAGATTACTCTCCACAAACTAAATTAAGCAACAAAGGTAACTATATATCTATTTCTGTTACTATTTTTGCAAAAAATTTTACTCAAATAGAAAAATTATATTTCGAGTTAAGTAAAATTAATATGGTTAAGTTAGTATTGTAAAAACATTACATTTAATCATGTAATTTACATACTATATATACTAAAAAACAAAGTTTTATAAACATAATTTTATTTTTCTAATTAGATTATTGATTAATAGGGATTTTTTTTAATTTATTTTTTTTCATTTGAAATAGACTCAGTTTTGTCTATATCAAATGAAATTGAGATTATATAAGATATAACTGAAGCTAACTTTTAATTATAAACTGATAACGTTAGTAGCGGATGGACCTTTTACCCCTTCAGTGATTTCAAACTCAACGCTTTGACCCTCTGCTAATGTTTTAAAACCATTGCTTTGGATAGCTGAAAAATGTACAAAAACGTCTTTACTTCCATCTTCAGGAGTAATAAAACCAAAACCTTTAGACTCATTAAACCACTTAACATTACCTTTAATCTTGGACATCTATATTACCTTTAACATTATAAAATATATATTAAA
Source organism: Buchnera aphidicola (Kurisakia onigurumii) (assembly GCF_039394605.1). Classification (NCBI taxonomy): domain Bacteria; kingdom Pseudomonadati; phylum Pseudomonadota; class Gammaproteobacteria; order Enterobacterales; family Erwiniaceae; genus Buchnera; species Buchnera aphidicola. Next base: position 425,551 of record NZ_CP135033.1, read on the forward strand.
CATTGTTTAATATTTTAATTAAAAAATAAAATACTTAAAATAAATAATATTATATGTTTTAAGTATAATTTTATTTATTTTAAATAAATAATTTTTGTAATTAAAAGTAATTTTTTGTCTGGCAATGTCCTACTCTCACACAGGGAGACCCTGTAATACCATCGGCGTTATAGCGTTTCACTTCTGAGTTCGGTATGGTTTCAGGTGGTTCCACTACACTATTTTTGCCAGACATTTTTATTATTTTATGAGTAAAATTTTAATTATAAAATATAAAATATTTTAATATTTAATAAAAAAATCGGTTTTCATCAAGTTAACGATTTATTATATTCAATATATTTTATTATATTTTTATTATAAATTTATATTTTTAAAATTAATTTTTAAAAACATCTCTGGTGTTGCAAGGTTAAGTCTCTCGGGTCATTAGTACTGATTAGCTCAACATATTGCTATGCTTACACATTCAGCCTATCAACGTCGTAGTCTCCAACGTCCCTACAGTAAACTTTTTAAAAAGCTTCAGGGAAGATTAATCTTGAGGTAAGTTTCGTGTTTAGATGCTTTCAACACTTATCTTTTCCGTATGTAGCTACCGGGCGATGCTATTGGCATAACAACCCGAACACCAGTGATACGTCCACTTCGGTCCTCTCGTACTAGAAATAGATCCTCTCAATCTTCCAACGCCCACGGCAGATAGGGACCGAACTGTCTCACGACGTTCTAAACCCAGCTCGCGTACCACTTTAAATGGCGAACAGCCATACCCTTGGGACCTGCTTCAGCCCCAGGATGTGATGAGCCGACATCGAGGTGCCAAACACCGCCGTCGATATGAACTCTTGGGCGGTATCAGCCTGTTATCCCCGGCCAGCTCGCGTACCACTTTAAATGGCGAACAGCCATACCCTTGGGACCTGCTTCAGCCCCAGGATGTGATGAGCCGACATCGAGGTGCCAAACACCGCCGTCGATATGAACTCTTGGGCGGTATCAGCCTGTTATCCCCGGAGTACCTTTTATTTGTTGAGCGATGGCCCTTCCATACAGAACCACCGGATCACTAAGACCTGCTTTCGCATCTGTTCGCGTTATCACGCTCACAGTTAAACTGGCTTATACCTTTATACTAACCTTACGATTTCCAACCGTAATTAGCCAATCTTTGTACTCCTCCGTTACTCTTTGGGAGGAGACCGCCCCAGTCAAACTACCCACCAGACACTGTTTCCGTACCGGATAACGGTACTGGATTAGAATACTAATATTTAAAGGGTGGTATTTCAAGGTTGGCTCCTTTGAAACTAGCGAATCAAATTCTCAGCCTCCCACCTATCCTACACATTAAATTTCAATACTCAATGTCAAGCTATAGTAAAGGTTCACGGGGTCTTTCCGTCTTGCCGCGGGTACGCTGCATCTTCACAGCGATTTCAATTTCACTGAGTCCCAGATGGAGACAGCCTGGCCATCATTACGCCATTCGTGCAGGTCGGAACTTACCCGACAAGGAATTTCGCTACCTTAGGACCGTTATAGTTACGGCCGCCGTTTACCGGGGCTTCAGTTCAGAGCTTTAGAAAGAAATATTCTTAACCCCTTCGATTAACCTTCCGGCACCGGGCAGGCGTCACACCGTATACGTCCACTTTCGTGTTTGCACAGTGCTGTGTTTTTAATAAACAGTTGCAGCCAGCTGGTATCTTCGACTAACTTCAGCTAAAAGAGAAAATCTTCTCACTTACATGTTAGCGTGCCTTCTCCCGAAGTTACGGCACTATTTTGCCTAGTTCCTTCACCTGGGTTCTCTCAAGCGCCTTGGTATACTCTACCTAACCACCTGTGTCGGTTTTGGGTACGATTTAATATTATTTTAAAGTTTAGAGGATTTTCTTGGAAGTATGGTATAGATCACTTCGTTATTATTTTTAATAACTCGTCATAACGCCTCAGTTTAAAGAAAACCGGATTTTCCTAGTCTTCATGCCTACACGCTTAAACCAGGACAACCATCGCCTGGATGATTTAACCTTCTTCGTCCCCCCATCACAGTAATATTAAGCACAGGAATATTAACCTGTTGTCCATCGACTACGCCTTTCGGCCTCGCCTTAGGTATCGGCTTACCCTGCCTCGATTAACGTTGGACAGGAAACCTTGGTTTTTCGGCGAGCAGGTTTTTTACCTGCTTTATCGTTACTCATGTCAGCATTCGCACTTCTGATACCTCCAATGTACTTTACAGTACATCTTCTACAGCTTACAGAACGCTCCCCTACCCAACATTATTTTTAATAATTTAAAAATATAATGTATTTATTTTTTTAAATAATAAAATTAAATATTGTCGCAGCTTCGGTACATAGTTTGAGCCCCGTTAAATCTTCCGCGCAAGACGACTCGACCAGTGAGCTATTACGCTTTCTTTAAATGATGGCTGCTTCTAAGCCAACATCCTGGCTGTTTATGACTTCTCACATCGTTTACCACTTAACTATGATTTTGGGACCTTAGCTGGCGATCTGGGTTGTTTCCCTTTCCACAACGAACGTTAGCACCCGCTGTGTGTCTCCCGTAATAACATTCTTTGGTATTCGGAGTTTGCATTGGGTTGGTAGATCGGGATGATCCCCTAGCCAAAACAGTGCTCTACCCCCAAAGATGAATTTACGAGGCGCTACCTAAATAGCTTTCGGGGAGAACCAGATATCTCCCGGTTTGATTGGCCTTTCACCCCTAGCCACAAATCATCCGCTAATTTTTCAACATTAGTCGGTTCGGTCCTCCAGTTGGTTTTACCCAACCTTCAACCTGTCCATGGCTAGATCACCGGGTTTCGGGTCTGTATCCTGAAACTAAAAATAAACGCCAGTTTCAGACTCGGTTTCCCTTCGGCTCCCCTATTCGGTTAACCTTGCTACAGGATACAAGTCGCTGACCCATTATACAAAAGGTACGCAGTCACTTCTCTATTAAAAGAAGCTCCTACTGCTTGTACGTATACGGTTTCAGGATCTATTTCACTCCCCTAACCGGGGTTCTTTTCGCCTTTCCCTTACGGTACTAGTTCACTATCGGTCAGTCAGGAGTATTTAGCCTTAGAGGATGGTCCCCCTATATTCAAACAGGATTTCTCGTGTCCCGTTTTACTTTTTGAGATTGTTAAAAATTTTTTTTCGTATACAAGGCTATCACTTTTTATAGCTGAATTTTCCAATTCATTCTACTAAAAAATATTAAACAATTTATCTCTAGGCTGTTCCCTTTTCGCTCGCCACTACTTAGGGAATCTCAATTGATTTCTTTTCCTCAAGGTACTTAGATGTTTCAGTTCTCTTGGTTTGCTTTTCTATTCTATGTATTCAAATAGAAATGATGAATTTATATTCATCGGGTTTCCCCATTCGGAAATTACCGGGTTAAAACGCTTCTTATCAGCTAACCGATACTTTTCGCAGATTAGTACGTCCTTCATCGCCTCTGACTGCCAAGGCATTCACCGTATACGCTTAATTACTTAACCTTGCAACACCACAGATGTTTCAAATAAAATAAATTATTATATAAAATTTTTATATATTAAAAATATTAAATTTTTAACTTGTTTTTCCGATTTTTTAAAGAACATTTTTTTGTAATCTTTTAATTATTTTAACAAATAAACAATAACATAATAATTCGAAACAGTACAGAAATAATTTATTTTTTTTTTAAATTTTAAAATTTTTGTCCCCTAGGGGATTTGAACCCCTGTTGCCGCCGTGAAAGGGCGATGTCCTAGTCCTCTAGACGAAGGGGACTTATTTTTTAAATAAGTTTTATTTTAACTATATTAATCTTTTCATATAAACAATCAATAGTCAAGTTTTTTATTTTTTAAAAAATATAAATACTATTTTAAAAACGATTTTTTTAAATAATTTATTTTTATATAAAATATTATTTTGTCTGTATATTGTTTAATAATTTTTCTATTGTACGATCAATATTTGGAAAAATTTTATGCCATAAAAAAAAAGAATAAGCAGCTTGACTTACTAACATTCCTAAACCATTAGAAATATATTTTGCTCCTTTTTTTTTACACCAATCTATAAAAATAGTATCTTTATTATATAAATAACAAATATCATAAAAAAAAGAACGATTGGAAAAAAATTTTTCTGGAATACAATTTAATTTTTTAGAATAAGAATAAGGACAAGTATTAATTACCAAATTAAAAAAAATATCTTTTTCATAACACATATTTAATAATTTTATTTTTCCTATAGAATTAAATTGATTAATTAAATTAATTGCATGTAAAACAGTTCTGTTATAAATAAATATATTACAATCAAAATCTATTAAAGCAGGAATAATCCCTTTAGCAGCACCTCCAGATCCTAATATTAATATATTATTTTTTTTATTAATATATTTCAATCGAATTAAATCATACAATAATCCTATTCCATCAGTATTATCTCCAATAATAACATCATTTTTTTTAAATAAAGTATTAACTGATTTAGAAATTATAGCTTTTTTAGTTAATTTATTAGCATATAAATATGCATTTTTCTTAAAAGGTGATGTAACATTTGCTCCAACACCATGATTTAAAAAAAATAGATCTACTTCTTTTTTAAAAGAATCTAAAGGAGTAAGAATAGATTTATAATTATGTAAGATACCTGTTTCATTTTTAAAAAAATTATGTACTAAAGGTGATAAACTATTTTTAATAGGATTACCGAACAACGCATAATTATAAAACGATGTATCGATCATTTTCAATAATTTCTCCAATAAATATATTCAAAATTTAATTTTTTTAATTAAATTTAAAAACATTTTTTTATATTTTTAAATTAAAATTTTTATAAAAAATTATATATTTTTATATTATTCTAAATAATCGGTATAATCTATTTCAATTATTAATAATAAATTTAATAAATATATTTTTTTATCATAATAAAAAAGTAGATAATATTATTTTTATTAAAAAATAATTAAATTAAATTAAATATAAAATAATTTTTTAAGATATAAAAATAAATTTTTCTACTATTAAAAATAGTAAAATAAATAATATTGCCGTAAAATTAAAGTATATTTTTTCATATTGCAAAAATTAATTAATTTATTTTTATAAATATTTAATTTAAAATTAAAATATATAGAAAAATATTTTTTTACATAATTGTACTCAAAAAAATTATATTTTTATTTAAAAAATATAATTTTCATAATTATAAGAATAATATAATGACTATTTTAAAAATACTTACTTATCCAAATAAAAATTTAAGAAAAATAGCAAAACCAGTCAAAGAAATAAACTTAAAAATTAAAAAAATTATACATGATATGATTAAAACAATGCACTTCAATAATGGTATAGGATTAGCAGCTACACAAGTAAATATTCCATTAAAAATTATAGTTATAACTGAAAATATAAATAACAATAAAGTTATGGTTTTCATTAATCCAAAAATAATAGAAAAATCTGAATTTATTCGATCAAAAGAAGGTTGTTTATCGATACCTAATTATGAATTTTTCATAAAAAGATACAAATATATAAAAATGCAAGCTTTAAATATATTAGGACAAACTATAATAATAGAAACTGATTCATTGTTATCAATATGCATTCAACATGAAATAGATCATTTAAATGGAATATTATTCATAGATTATTTATCTTCTTTACAAAAAGAAATATTGAACAAAAAAATTATTAAATTACAAAAACTATCTACAAAAATATAATTGATAAAACATGCATAAAAAAATAAAAATTATTTTTTCTGGTTCTTCTGAATTTTCTGCAAAACATTTAAAATTTTTAATAAAAAATAATATAAAAATAATTGCAGTATTAACTCCTCCAAATAAACCATTTGGAAGAGGTAAAAAAATTGTAGAAAATCCTGTATATAAAATATCTAAAAAATACAATATTGTAATATTCAATCCAACAAATTTAAAATCTGAAGATATTTATATAAATTTAAAAAAAATGAAAGCAGATATGATGATTGTAGTGTCATATGGATTAATTTTTCCAAAAAAAATTCTTGATATATTTCCATTAGGTTGTATCAATTTACATACTTCAATACTACCTAGATGGAGAGGTCCTTCTCCAATACAATCAGCAATACTACACGGAGATAATAAAACAGGTGTAACAACAATTTATATGGACAAAGGAATGGATTCTGGTCCTATTATTCATACAATAGAATGTAATATAAAAAAAAAAATGACAAGTTTGGAATTAAATAATAAATTAATTAAAATAGGAAAAAAATGTTTATTATATTCTTTAAAAAAAATATTTATTCAAAAAAATATTTGTACAATTCAGAATATAAAAAACGTTACATATACAAAAAAAATTAAAAAAAAAGATGCAAAAATAAAGTGGAATAAAACTGCTATAGAAATAGAAAGAGTTATTCGAGCTTATAACCCTTGGCCAGTAGCATATTTTAATTACAAAAATATAAACATAAAAGTATGGAAAAGTAGTATAGAAAAAAAAAATTACATTGGTGCATCCATAGGAGAAATTTGTTGCTCTGATAAAATCGGTTTAAAAATACAAACAAAAAATTTTTGTATTAGAATAGAAAAAATTCAATTTCCAGGAAAAAAAATAATCAATTTTTATGATTTTTTAAATTCAAAAAAAGAATTTTTTATTATTGGAAGTATTATTGTTTAATGGTAAAAATTTTTATTTTATAAAAATGATAAATTATGGAATATATTTTATTTCACAATATATCATTTTTTTTATTTTATTTATTAATTAAACAAATAAAAAATCAAAAATATTTATTTTTTTGTATTTTTTTTAAAAATAATTTTTTTTCGATCTACTAATTGAATAAAAGCTTGAATAGAATTGTCTCCTTTTCGAAATCCACACTTTAAAATACGAGTATATCCACCAGGCCTGTCGATAAAATGAGGTCCTATTTCTTTAAATAATTTATTTAAAATCTCATTGTCTTTAATTTTTCTAAAAATAAAACGACGGTTAGAAACACTATCTAATTTAGATTTTGTAATTATAGGCTCTATAAATCTTCGTAATTCTTTTGCTTTAGATAAAGTAGTTTTTATTAATTCATATTTTAATAAGGAACAAGTCATATTTCTAAACATCAAATTAAAATGACTTCTAGTTCTATTTAATTTTCTTCCAATTTTTCTATGTCTCATTATTTTCCCTTGTTATAATATAATTTACAAAATAAAAAAAATAACTGAATTAATTGTCTAAAATATTTTTTGGAGGCCAATTATCTAACCGCATTCCTAATGCTAAATTTCTAGAAGATAATATATCTTTTATTTCTGTCAAAGATTTTTTTCCTAAATTAGGAGTTTTTAACAATTCTACTTCACTTTTTTGTACTAAATCTCCTATATAATGTATTGATTCTGCTTTTAAACAATTTGCAGATCGTACTGTTAATTCTAAATCATCTACCGGTCTTAATAAAATAGGTTCGAATTCTGGTTTTTCCTCTTTAACTTCTATAGATTCTACATTTCTTAAATCTACAAATGCTTCTAATTGTTCTGATAAAATAGTCGCGGCGGTACGAATAGCTTTTTCAGGATCAATTGTTCCATTAGTTTCCATTTCTAATATTAACTTATCTAAATCAGTTCTTTGTGCTACTCGAGCAGCTTCAACTTTATATGAAATACGATTTATTGGACTATAACAAGCATCTAATAATAACCTTCCAATAGTATGTCCTGAAGAATTATTATTTTGATTCAACCTTGAATAAGCTGCTGCATATCCTCTACCCTTTTCTACTTTAATTTTCATATTAATACTTGCAAAATCTGAAGTTAAATTACAAATAATATGATTTCGGTTTACAATCTCTACATCAGAATCATGTTGAATATCTGACGCTTTAACTTGAGAAATTCCAGATTTTGAAAGAACTAAAATTGATTCATTTTTTTCATACATTTTTATAAATAATCCTTTTAAATTTAAAAGAATTTCAAGTATATCTTCTCTAATTCCTTCTTTAGTACTATACTCATGTAAAACTCCATCAATTTCAACTTCTGTTACCGCACACCCAGGAATAGAAGATAATAAAATTCTTCTTAGTGCATTACCGAGAGTATAACCAAAACCTCTTTCTAAAGGCTCTAATGTAACTTTTGTATGAAATTCATCAATTTGTTCAATATCAACTAACCGAGGTTTTAAAAGATTATTAAAAAAATTGTTCATTTTTATTTTTCTCTAAAAATTTTTCTTTTATTTTGAATACAATTCAACAATTAAATGTTCATTTATCTCAGAAGAAAAATCAGATCTTTCTGGTAATCTTTTTACAATTCCTTCCATATTTTTAATATTAACTTCTATCCAATCTACTATTTCTCGTTGTTTGGACAATTCTAAAGATGCTTTTATTCTATATTGATTCATAGATTTAGAAGATATGGAAATTTTATCATTTAAAATTACTTGATAAGATGGAATATTTACAATTTTTTTGTTCACCATAATAGATTTATGACTAATTAATTGCCGAGATTCCATTCGAGTACTTCCAAAACCCATTCTATATACAATATTATCTAATCTATTTTCTAAGAAATACAATAAATTTTCTCCTGTATTTCCTTTTTTTTTAGTTGCTTTTACATAATAATTTCGAAACTGTTTCTCTAAAATCCCATATAACCGACGAACCTTTTGTTTTTCTCGTAATTGAATTCCATATTCTGATAATCTAGACTTACGTAATCCATGTTGACCAGGTAATCTATCTAATTTACATTTAGTATCAATAGATCTAATTCCAGATTTTAAAAATAAATCTGTTCCTTCTCTACGACTTAATTTTAATTTAGGACCTAAATATTTTGCCATGTTCATCTCTTTATTATTTTATTTAAAAATATTATTATAAAAATGTTTATACTCTTCTTTTTTTAGGAGGTCTACATCCATTATGAGGTATAGGAGTAACATCTGTTATATTAGTAATTTTAAAACCAGATGCATTTAATGCTCTAATAGTCGATTCTCTACCTGGACCTGGACCTTTTACCATAACTTCTAAATTTTTTATTCCATAATCTTTTACATATTCAGCACATTTTTCAGCAGCTACTTGAGCAGCAAAAGGAGTAGATTTTCTAGATCCTCTAAAACCAGAACCTCCTGCAGTTGCCCATCCTAAAGTATTTCCTTTTCTATCAGTAATAGTAACAATTGTATTATTAAAAGAAGCATGTATATGCGCAATTCCATCATTAATTTTTTTAGTAATTCTTTTTTTTACACGAATAGATTTTATCTTAGACATAATTTTATATTATTCCTTAAAACATAATTTAATAAAATGATTTTTTTATTTATTTTTTAATTGCCTTTCTTGGTCCTTTTCTAGTTCTAGCATTTGTTTTAGTTCTTTGCCCTCTTACAGGTAATCCTTTTCTATGTCTAAGTCCTCTATAACAACCTAAATCCATTAATCTTTTAATATTTAAAGTTTTTTCTCTTCTTAAATCACCTTCTACAATTATTTTAGAAATTTCTAATCTTAATCCTTCAATTTGGTCTTCTTTTAACATTTTTATTTTCAATTTTGTAGATATTCCTAAACACATACAAATTTTTTTGGCTGTTGATAGTCCAATTCCATATATCGAAGTTAAAGCAACGTTAACATGCTTATTATCGGATATATTAATACCTGCAATACGAATCATAATTCTAATCCTATATAATTAATATTATGAAAAATTTTTTTGATTTATATGAATTTATAAAAACTTTTATACAAAGTATAAATATTTTTCATATATTTTTTTAATTTTTAACCTTGTCTTTGTTTATGTTTTCCATCATGAGTACAAATAATTCTTACTACATTTCTTCTTTTTACCACTTTACAGTTTCTACATAATTTTTTTACAGAAGTTTTAACTTTCATATTATCCTTATTTTATAATTTTTAAAATTAACTTTTTGAAAAATTCAAATTAGATTTTTTTAAAATAGAAGAATATTGGTTAGACATAATTAATGTTTGTATTTGAGAAATAATTTCAATAATTACTAATACTACAATTAATAATGAAGTTCCTCCAAAATAAAATGGTACTTTTAAAAAAAATCTCATAATTTCAGGAAGCAAACAAATAAAAGTAATATAAATTGCACCAATAAAAGTCAATCTGGTGGTAATTAAATTAATATAATTTGCTGTTTTTTCTCCTGGTCTAATACCAGGAATAAATGCTCCATTTTTTTTTAAATTTTCAGATGTTTCTTTAGGATTAAATACTAAACCAGTATAAAAAAAACAAAAAAATACTATTGCTGAAGAATATATTACTATATATAAAATATGGTTAGGTACTAAACAATTTGAAATAAAAACTAACCAATTCCAATTTTTAAAATTAACAAACCAAGATATTATTGTAGCAGGAAATAAAATAACACTTGAAGCAAATATAGCAGGCATTACACCAGAAATATTTAATTTAATAGGAAGGTAAGTAATTTGTGAAGAATATATCCTATTACCTCTTTGTTTTTGTATGTAATGTATACCGATATTTCTTTGACTTTTTTCTATAAAAATAACAACATAAATAACTAAAAATATTATTGTAAAAATTATTGATATAGAAAAATAATTTAAACTACCTATACGTACTTCATTAATAGTATTTAATAAAGATACAGGTAAACCAGAAACTATTCCTGAAAATATAATCAAAGAAGTTCCGTTTCCTAAACCAAATTCATTGATTAATTCACTTAACCACATTAAAAAAATTGTACCAGAAACCAAACTTATAATAGATATAATATAAAAAGATGTATCTACATGAATAATTAATTTATTAATTCCTGGTATATTAGGTAATCCAAAAGAAATACCTATAGACTGAAATATAGATAAAATTAAAGTTAACCATCTAGTATATTTTGTAAGAATACGATTTCCATATTCCCCTTCTTTTTTTATATTAGAAAAATAAGGATATATTAAAGTTAATAATTGAATTATAATAGATGCAGAAATATATGGCATAATACCTAAAGTAAAAATAGAAGCTCTATTTAATGATCCTCCTGAAAACATATTAAATATTTCTAATATTGTACCTTTACTATTACTTATTATTTTCGATAATACGGTTGTATCAATTCCAGGAATAGGGATATACGATCCAAATCGAAATACTATTATTGATCCTATAACAAAAAAAATCCTATTTTGTAATTCTATGAAGTTATTTATATTTTTTTTCATATTAATAAATTTATAATAATAATTGGCTATTCAAAATCTATTTTTGGATTTTACCACCTGATTTTTTTATTGCTATACGAGCTCCTTTTGTTACTTGTAATCCTTGTACTATGACTGGTATTTTAATTTTTCCACATAAAATAATTCTTACAAAAGAAATATTTTTTTTTATAACACCTATCATTTTTAGTGTATCTAAATTTACTATTCCATTAGGAATAGAATTCAAATCAGATAATCTCACTTCAGATGTTTTTCTTTTATTAGAAGAATTAAATCCAAATTTAGGAACTCTTCTATACAAAGGCATTTGACCTCCTTCAAAACCTCTTCGAATACTACTTCCAGATCTAGATTTTTGACCTTTATGACCTCTTCCTGATGTTTTACCAAAACCACTTCCTATACCTCTTCCTAATCTAGTTTTATTTTTCTTTGATCCTTTTTTTGGATGTAATGTATTCAAATACATTTTAAGAAACCTCCTCAACTGTAATCATATAAGAAATTTTTTTTACCATACCTAAAATAGATTTAGTATTATTTCTAATCACAAAATGATTTATTCTACGTAAACCTAACCCTAATAAAGTAGATCGATGTGAAGGTAATCTTCCAATAGAACTTTTTTTTTGTGTAATTTTAATTAATTTCATTTTTTTATCCTAATATATCAGATATTTTTTTGTTTCTTTTAGCTGCAATCATTTCTATAGATTTCATATTTTTTAATCCATAAATAGTAGCTCTTACTACATTGATGGGGTTGGTAGATCCATATGTTTTAGCTAATACATTTTGTACTCCTGCAACTTCTAAAACAGATCTCATAGCTCCTCCAGCAATAATACCAGTTCCTTCTGAAGCCGGCTTCATAAAAACATTTGATCCAGTATAAGAACTTTTTATAGTATGTTGTAACGTTTTGTTTTTTAAACAAATATTAATGATATTTCTTCTCGCTTGTTCCATTGCTTTTTGAATAGCAGAAGGAACTTCTCTAGCTTTTCCATACCCAAAACCAATTTTTCCAGCACCATTTCCTACAACTGTAAGTGCAGTAAAAGAAAAAATTCTTCCTCCTTTTACTGTTTTTGATACTCTATTAACAGAAATTAATTTTTCTTGTAATTCAGAATTATTTATTTTATTTCCAGCATTCTTCACAATTTTCACCAATTCATATTAAAATTTTTAAAAAATTAGACCTTCTTCACGCGCCGATTTTGCTAATTCACTAATCCTTCCGTGATACTTAAATCCAGATCGATCAAAAGAAACATTTTTTATTCCTTGTAAAATTGCTCTTTTCGCAATTAATTTTCCAATTTTTTTTGCTGCAAATTTATTCCCGGTATATTTAATAGCACTTTTTACATTTTTTTCTAATGTAGATGCTGACGCTAACACCTTAGAATTTGGATGTGAAGAAATAATTTGTGCATAAATATGCCGAGAAGTTCGATGTATAACTAAACGTATAGAACTATTTTTTTTTAATTTAGAACGTAAATAAATAGATCTTTTTAAACGAATCATTTTTTTTTTATTCTTTTTAAATAAAATCATTTTATTTTTTCTTAGCCTCTTTAATACGAATTACTTCATTTTCATATCTAATACCTTTTCCTTTATACGGTTCAGGAATTCTATAACTTCTTAAATTAGCAGCTACTTGACCTAACAATCTTTTATCTGCGCTTTTTAATATAATTTCTGTTTGAGAAGGTACAGAAATATCTATTCCTGAAGGAATGATATATTCAATAGTATGTGAAAAACCAAGTGACATATTAATTATGTTATTTTTTAAAAAAACACGATATCCTACTCCAGTTAAAAATAATTTTTTTGTGAACCCATGAGTAATTCCAATAATCATAGAAAATACTAAAGATCTTAATGTACCTGCATGAGCCCAAGCATTAGAATATTTTTTTTTTCCTAAAAATATTAAATGGTTATCAACATGAGTAATTTGTACAGAATTATGTATGTAACAAAATAATTTTTTACTATTACCTTCAATAATAATTTTATTTTTTTTTAAAAAAATATTTATATCTTTAGGTACTAGAATAGGTTTTTTAGCAATACGAGACATATTTTATCCTTATTTTAAGATACATAACAAATAATCTCACCTCCTATACCGATTTTTCTTGCTGTTTTATCAGTAATTACTCCTTTAGAAGTAGATATAATTGCAATTCCTAAACCATCTAAAATTTTAGGAATATTATATTTTTTTCTATAAACCCGTAATCCAGGGCTACTAATTCTTGTAATATTTTCAATTACTGGTTTTGCATTAAAATATTTTAAATATATTTTTAAAATAGATAAATTATTTCTACAAACATCATAATTTAAAATATATCCTTCTTGTTTCAATACATTACTAATAGATATCTTTAAATTAGATGAAGGCATAGAAACAAATATCTTATTAGATTTTTGTGCGTTACGAATTCTAGTTAACATGTCTGATACAGGATCTTGCATACTCATTTTATTTCTCTTATTAATAAATAAATGTTATAAAAAATTTTACCAACTTGCTTTTTTTAATCCTGGTATTTCTCCCCTCATAGCAGATTCTCGTAATTTAATTCGACTTAAACCAAATTTTCTTAAAAACGCATGAGGTCTACCTGTTTGTCTACAACGATTTCTTTGTCTAGAAATACTAGAATCTCTAGGAAAAGTTTGTAACTTTAACATCGCATTCCATCTTTCTTGTTCTGAAGATTTAGAATTAATAATAATTAATTTTAAATCACTTCTTTTATCTAAAAATTTTCTAGATAATTTAACTCTTTTTTTTTCACGTTCTAATATTGATTTTTTAGCCATTTGATTTCCTTAAATTTATTTTCTAAATGGAAAATTAAACAACTTTAATAATACAAAAGACTCTTTATCTGAATTAGTATTAGTCGTAATTGTTATATTTAATCCACGTATACGATCTATTTTTTCATAATTAATTTCTGGAAAAATAATTTGTTCTTTAATTCCTAAACTATAGTTTCCACGTCCATCAAAAGATTTTTTTGATAAACCTCTAAAATCACGAATTCTGGGAATAGCTACACATACTAACTTTTTTAAAAAATCCCATTTTCGTAATCCTCTTAATGTTACTTTACATCCAATAGGATATCCTTGTCGAATTTTAAAAGCTGCAATCGATTTTCTTGCTTTCGTAATAAGTGGTTTTTGTCCAGAAATTAATTTTAAATCTGATATTGCATGTTCTAAAATTTTTTTATCAGATGTAGTGCTACCAACACCCATGTTTAAAGTAATTTTTTCAATTTTTGGAACTTGCATTATAGAGTGATATTTATATTTTTTAATCATTTTGTTTATTATTATACGCTTATAATATTTATGCAAATCCGACATATTAAACTACTCCAAATTATTCAATAATTTTATTATTAGATTTAAAAAATCTAATTTTTTTACCATTTTCAAATTTAAATCCAATTCTATCCGATCGTTTAGTTTCTTTGTTAAAAATACCTATATTCGATATTGATATAGGAGATTCTTTTTTTATAATACCACCTATTTTATTTTGCGCAGGAACTGATTTTTGATGTTTTTTTACAATATTAATACCAGAAACAATTGCTTTGCTTTTTTTTAATATATGTAAAACTATACCTTTTTTTCCTTTATCTTTTCCAGATATTACCAATACCTGATCATTTTTTCGAATTTTAGATGCCATTTATTTTCCTTTAATTTACAGAACTTCTGGAGCTAACGAAATTATTTTCATAAACTTATCATTTCTTAATTCTCTAGTTATAGGTCC
Organism: Buchnera aphidicola (Kurisakia onigurumii); assembly: GCF_039394605.1. Classification (NCBI taxonomy): domain Bacteria; kingdom Pseudomonadati; phylum Pseudomonadota; class Gammaproteobacteria; order Enterobacterales; family Erwiniaceae; genus Buchnera; species Buchnera aphidicola. The sequence goes on from NZ_CP135033.1 coordinate 440,713, forward strand.
AAAAATACGTGTCCCTATAGGTTGCTCTGTGTTATTTAATATAACACATGCATTATTATCAAAACGTATTAAAGAACCATCAGACCTTCGAATACCTTTTTTAGTACGTACTACTACAGCTTTTAATACTTCACCTTTTTTTACTTTACCTCTAGGTATTGCTTCCTTAATAGCAACTTTAATAACATCTCCGATACCAGCATATCTTCTTTTAGAACCACCTAAAACTTTTATACACATAGCAATACGAGCACCAGAATTATCTGCAACTTGTAATAAACTTTGTTCCTGAATCATAATTTTATTTATCCTTTAAATAATAATATGAAAATAAATTTCAAAATTTTATTTAGAATAAAATTTTATTTTTCTGTACATAATTTTTTTACTATTCTAAATAATTTCCAAGATTTTTTTTTTGAAATTGGTCTACATTCAACTAATTCTACTAAATCTCCTATAGAACATTTATTAAATTCATCATGAATATGTAATTTAGTTGTCTTTTTTATAAATTTTTTATATAAATCATGTTTTATTATTCTTTGTATTGAAACAACAGCTGTTTTTTGCATTTTATTACTAATAACATAACCTTTCAAAATTCGTGAATTCATATTCATTGATTTTATTTATTTTCCTCTATTTTAAGTAATGTATTAACACGAGCAATATTTCTTCTAACAATTTTTATTAAATGTGTTTTTTTTAACTTTCCAGAAGATAATTGCATTCGCAAATTAAATTTTTCTCTTAAAAAATTAGATAATTGAGATTTTAAATCTAAACTATTATTAATATTTTTTTTTTTCATATTTTTAGTTCTTTATATACAAAAGTAGTTTTTATTGGTAATTTTGAAGAAGCTAATTTAAAAGCTTCCCTAGATAAATATTCGGATACTCCTTCTATCTCGTACAATACTTTACCAGGTTGTACTAATGCAACCCAATATTCAACATTTCCTTTTCCTTTTCCCATCCTAACTTCCAAAGGTTTTTGAGTAATAGGCTTGTCAGGAAATATTCTAATCCATATTTTTCCTTGACGTTTTACATATCTTGACATCGCTCTTCTAGCTGCTTCTATCTGTCTGGCAGTAATACGTCCTCTTTCTATAGCTTTTAAACCAAATGTTCCAAATGTAACTGTACTATTAAATACAATACCTCTATTTCTACCTTTGTGCATTTTACGAAATTTAGTACGTTTGGGTTGCAACATAAAATATTTAACTCCTTTTCTACCTTCTTGGTTTGTTTCGATTATATCTTTTAGAATTTGGAATAGATTTAATTTTATTATTTTCTACTTCTTGCATACCTCCTAAAATTTCTCCTTTAAAAATCCATACTTTTACTCCAACTACTCCATATGTAGTATATGCTTGAGAAGTTCCATATTCAATATCTGCTCTTAAAGTATGTAATGGTACTCTTCCTTCTCGATACCACTCTCTTCTTGCTATTTCTACACCACCTAATCTACCACTAACTTCTATTTTAATTCCTTCTGCTCCTTGTCTCATAGCATTTTGCACAGATCTTTTCATTGCTCTTCGAAACATAACTCTTCTTTCTAATTGAGAACTAATATTATCTGCTACCAATTGCGCATCTAATTCTGGTTTTTTAACTTCAAAAATATTAATTTGAGCAGGCAGACCTGTAATTTTATTTATAATTTTTCTTAATTTTTCTACATCTTCCCCTTTTTTACCTATTACAATTCCAGGTCTTGACGTATGAATAGTAATTTTTACACTTTTTGATGGACGTTCAATATAAATTTTAGATACAGAAGCTTTAGATAATTCTTTTTTTAAAAAAGTACGAACTTGATAATCACTATATAAATTGTCTGAAAAATCTTTTGAACTAGAAAACCAAATAGAATTCCAACTTTTTACTATACCTAAACGCATACCATTAGGATGTACTTTTTGTCCCATATTAAATTCCTATTTATTTAACTTTTAAATTTATAAATATTATTATTAACTAGATAAAACAATTGTAATATGACTTGTTCTCTTTAAAATACGATCAGATCTTCCTTTAGCTCTAGGCATCATTCTTTTCATACTTTGCCCTGCATCTACAAAAATAGATTTTATAAAAAGAATTTCAACGTCCATACCATAATTATGGTCTGCATTAGAAATAGCAGAATAAAGAACTTTTTTAATTAATAAAGATGCTTTTTTATTTGAAAAATTTAAAAAATTTAAAGCATATGAAACTTTTTTTCCACGAATTAAATTAGCTACAATTCTGACTTTTTGAGGAGAAGAACGAACTTGTTTAGCACTAGCTACAACATGTACCTCTTTATTTTCAATGGATACAGTATTCATTATATTTATCTCTCATTTACACATTAATAAAAATTATTTTTTTTTAATCTTTTTATCTGAAGTATGCCCTCTATATGTTCTAGTCAAAGAAAATTCTCCTAATTTATGACCTACCATTTCTTCAGTAATAAAAATAGGAATATGTTTTCTTCCATTATGGACAGAAATTGTCAACCCTATCATGTTTGGAAAAATAGTAGAACGACGAGACCATGTTCGAATTGGTTTTTTTTCTTGAGTAGAAATAGCTTTTTCAACCTTTTTAAACAGTTTAAAATCGATAAAAGGACCTTTTTTAAGAGATCTTGGCATATAAATTACCTTTTTTATAAAAATTTATTTATTTTTTTCTTCTATTTATAATAAATTTATCAGTTCGTTTATTATTTCTAGTTTTTTTTCCTTTAGTTTGTACACCCCATGGACTTACTGGATGTTTACCAAAGTTTCTTCCTTCACCTCCACCATGAGGATGATCAACAGGATTCATAGCTGTTCCTCTCACTGTAGGACGAATACCTCTCCATCTAGAAGCTCCTGCTTTACCAAAAACCTGTAACATATGTTCCGAATTACCAACTTCACCTATAGTTGCACGACATTTAGATTCAATTTTTCTCATTTCTCCAGAACGTAATCTAATAGTTACATAATTTTCTTCTTTTGCTACTAATTGAGAATAGCTTCCAGCTGATCGAGATAGTTGACCTCCTTTTCCAGGTTTTATTTCTATATTATGTATATTTGAACCAACTGGTATCTTATACATAGGTAAAGAATTTCCGATCTTAATATCTGAATTAATACCTGAAATAATTGTATCACCTACTTTTATATTTTTAAAAGCTAGTATATATTTTCTAACTCCATCTTGATATAATACTAAAGCAATATTAGAAGATCTATTTGGATCATATTCGATTCTTTCTACAACTGCAGTAATATTATCTTTAGAACGTTTGAAATCAATAATTCTAAAAGATCTTTTATGTCTTTTTCCTATATGACGAGTAGTTATTCTACCTAAATTATTTCTTCCTCCAGTTCTTTTATTTTTTTCTATAAGAGAATGATAAGGCTTTCCTTTATATAAATTCTTATTAATTATTTTGACTACATGACGTCGACCTGGAGATGTTGGTTTACATTTAATGATTGACATATATTCTCCTTCTAATTAAAAAAAATGTCTTTTCTCATTATTTTTATTTTATAAAGTCTATTTTTTGATTAGGTGCTAAAGTAATATATGCTTTTTTCCATTTATGTACTTTGCTCAACTTACCTTTATTTCTTTTTCTTTTAGTTTTGACTATTAATGTATTAACATTTTTTACTTGTACAGAAAATATTTTTTTTATAGATTCTTTAATCTCAAATTTAGTAGCATTTTTTAATACTTTAAAAACAATAGTATTATTTTTTTCTAAAAATAAAGAAGATTTTTCCGATACTTTAGAAGCTATTAATATTGTTAACATTTTTTCTTTTAAAGTCATGATAACATCTCCTCAATTTTTTTTATTGCCTTAAACGTTATAATTACTTTTTCAAAAGAAATTAAACTTACAGGATCTACAGAAAATACTTCTTTTACATCTACTTTATGTAAATTTCTAGAAGCAAGTTGTAAATTATTATTTATACAATCTGTAATAATTAATACCTCTTTAACATTATTTTGTCTTAGTTTATCTAATAAAAATTTAGTTTTTGGTTTATCTATAAAAAAGTCTTTAAACACTAAAATTCTATTTTGTCTATTTAATTCAGAAAAAATACTTTGCATTGCACCTTTATACATTCTTTTATTAACCTTATGTGAATGATTTTGAGGTTTAGCTGCAAAAGTAACCCCTCCTGATCTCCATATCGGACTTCTTATTGAACCTGCACGAGCACGACCAGTTCCTTTTTGTCTCCATGGTTTTTTTCCTGAACCAGAAACTTCAGATCTATTTTTATGCGCACGACTTCCTTGACGAGCGCCTGCAGAATAAGCGACAATAACTTGGTGTACCAAAGATTCATTAAAATCTCTTCCGAATACTATGTTAGATACAGTAAAAATATCTTTTACGTCTTGTAGTATTAATTCCACAATATAATCTCCTTAATTCTATCACAACTTAATGGCTGGTTTAATAATAAGGTTGCTATTTATCGAACCGGGAACTCCACCTTTTACAAACATTATTTTCTTATCACAATCAATTTGAATAACAGATAAATTTTGAATTGTAACTTTACAATTTCCTAAATGACCTGCCATTTTTTTTCCTTTAAATACTCTTCCTGGAGTTTGATTCTGACCAATAGAACCTGGAACACGGTGAGACAAAGAATTTCCATGCGTAGCATCTTGAGTACGAAAATTCCATCTTTTTACCGTACCTGAAAAACCTTTACCTTTAGAAAAACCTGTTATATCTACTTTTTTTATTTTTGAAAAATAATCTATTTTTAATATATCTCCTACAGAAAATATATTATTTTTATATGATTTAAATTCCCATAAACCAATTCCAGGAGATACTCCAGATTTTAAAAAATGTCCTGAATCTGGTTTATTCAATTTATTTATTTTCTTTCGTCCTGTTGTTAATTGTACCGATGTAAATTTATTATTTAAATTTTTTTTTATTTGTGTAATTCGATTACTTTCAATGTTAATAATACTTACAGGTATGGAAACACCTTCTGAATTAAAAATTCGAGTCATACCAATTTTTTTTCCAACTAATCCGATCATATTATACCTCTATATTTACCACTTATTCCTTATTTTTAAATCTTTTAGTTAACCTAAACTAATTTGTACATCTACCCCTGCTGCAAGATCTAATCTCATTAATGCATCTACAGTTTTTTCTGTTGGTTCAACAATATCAATTAATCGTTTATGTGTACGAATTTCATATTGATCACGAGCATCTTTATTAACATGAGGAGATACTAAAATCGTAAATCTTTCTTTACGAGTCGGTAAAGGAATCGGTCCTTTAACTTGAGCTCCTGTTCTTTTTGCTGTATTTACAATTTCAGTAGTAGATTGATCAATCAATCTATGATCGAAAGCTTTTAATCGTATACGAATTCTTTGGTTCTGCATAAGACCAAAACTCCAATAATATAAAAATAAAAAAAATAAATACAAAAGATGTACTTAACCAGTACAAACTATTGTAAAATGATAATCTATAACTCTTGAATAAAGAGTATTGTTACAAAAATAAAATTAATTTTTTATTTACATATTTTTCCTTTTTTTATGCTAATTATTTTAAAAATTTTTTATAAAACGATGTATAATAACATAATTTATATATTTATATCCAAATGATAATAATTATATTGATTATAATTAAAAAAAATCAAGAAAAGATAAATAATCTCTTCTTGATAATAAATGATGTTAAATTTAAAAAATATATTTTATATATATTAAAAAATAATACAAAAACAAATTTAATATTAATCAATAATTTTAGAAACTACTCCAGCCCCTACAGTACGACCACCTTCTCTTATTGCAAATCTTAGTCCTTCTTCCATAGCAATAGGATTAATTAATGTAACAATAATATCTATATTATCTCCAGGCATTACCATTTCCACATCTTCTAAAAATTCAATAGAACCTGTAACATCTGTTGTTCGAAAATAAAACTGTGGTCTATAACCTTTGAAAAAAGGAGTATGTCTACCTCCTTCTTCTTTTGAAAGAACATATACTTTAGATTCAAACTTAGTATGTGGATGAATAGTTCCTGGTTGTGATAAAACTTGACCTCGTTCTATTTCATTACGTTTAGTACCTCGTAATAATACTCCTACATTTTCTCCTGCTCTTCCTTCATCTAACAATTTTCGAAACATTTCAACACCAGTACATGTTGTTTTTGTAGTATTTTTAATACCAACAATTTCTACTTCTTCACCTACTTTTATTATACCTCGTTCAACACGACCAGTTACTACTGTACCTCTACCTGATATAGAAAAAACATCTTCTATAGGCAATAAAAAAGGTTTATTAATCGCTCTTTTAGGTTCAGGTATATAAGTATCTAAAAAATTTGATAATTCAATAATTTTCGATTCCCAGGCAGAATCACCTTCTAATGCTTTTAAAGCAGATCCTCTGATGATAGGAGTATCTTCTCCTGGAAAATCATATTGAGTTAATAAATCTCTAACTTCCATTTCAACTAATTCTAACAATTCTTCATCATCCACCATGTCACATTTATTCAAAAAAACAATTATATATGGAACTCCTACTTGTCTTCCTAACAGAATATGTTCTCTTGTTTGTGGCATAGGACCATCTGTAGCAGCTACTACTAAAATAGCTCCATCCATTTGAGCTGCACCTGTAATCATGTTTTTTATATAATCAGCATGACCGGGACAATCTACATGTGCATAATGACGATTTTCAGTATCATATTCCACATGCGAAGTATTAATTGTAATACCTCTTGCTTTTTCCTCCGGAGCATTATCTATTTGATCAAAAGCACGAGCTGAACCTCCATATTTTTTTGCTAATACTGTAGTAATTGCAGCTGTTAAAGTAGTTTTTCCATGATCAACGTGACCAATTGTACCAACATTTATATGAACTTTTGATCGTTCAAAAATTTTTTTTGACATCAATATATTCCTCTTATTTAGCTTATTTTTAATAAATTCAAATAAATAAAGAATTACAAAAAAAAATAAATAAAATACATAAAATATCGTTTTTATATTACATTCTTTTTTTAATTATATCATTTGATATATTTTCTGGAGCTTCTACATATTTTAAAAATTCCATAGAATATGAAGCTCTACCTTGTGTTTTTGATCGTAAATCTGTTGCATATCCAAACATTTCTGATAAAGGTACATTTGCTTTAATCATTCTTACATTTAAAACTTCATTCATACCTTCTATTATACCTCTTCTACGACTTAAATCACCAATTACATCTCCCATATATGATTCTGGAGTTTCCACTTCAACTTGCATAATAGGTTCCAACAAAACTGGATTTGCTTTTTTAAAACCGTTTTTAAAAGCATAAGAAGCTGCTAATTTAAATGCAATCTCAGAAGAATCTACATCATGATAAGATCCAAAATGCAATCTTATTCCAATATTTACTACTGGATATCCAGCCAAAGGACCTGATTTTAATTGCTCTTGAATTCCTTTATCTACAGAAGAAATATATTCTCCAGGAATCACACCTCCTTTAATTTCATTTAAAAAAGTATATGAAGAATCTTTTGAATTTAATGGAAAAATATCAATTACAACATGTCCATATTGTCCTCTTCCTCCAGATTGTTTAATATATTTACCTTCAACATTATTGATTCTATTTTTAATAGTTTCACGATATGCAACCTGCGGCTTTCCTATATTCGCATCAACATTGAATTCTCTTTTCATTCTATCTACAATAATTTCTAAATGGAGCTCACCCATACCAGAAATTATTGTTTGATTAGATTCTTGATCAATATTTACTCTAAAAGAAGGATCTTCTTTAGCTAAACGAGAAAGAGCTAAACCCATTTTTTCTTGATCTGATTTAGTTTTTGGTTCAACAGCAATTGAAATAACAGGATCTGGAAAAATAATCTTTTCTAAAATAATAGGATTGTCTGGATTACATAAAGTATCTCCTGTAATAACATCCTTTAAACCAATAGCTGCAGCAATATCCCCAGATCTTACTTCTTTTATTTCTTCTCTTTTATTTGCATGCATTTGTACAATTCTACCTAATCTTTCCTTTTTTAATTTCCCTGTACTTAAGATTACATCTCCTGTTTTTACTATACCAGAATATACTCTAAAAAAAGTTAAATTACCAACAAATGGATCATTAGCAATTTTAAACGCTAATGCAGAAAAAGATTCTTGATCCTTGGTATGTCTAATTTCTATTTTATCATGTTTTTCCAAAGAAATTCCTTGAATAGAAGGAATATCAACTGGAGATGGCAAATAATCTACTATTGCGTCTAATAAAGATTGTATACCTTTATTTTTAAATGCCGATCCACAAGTAACTAATAAAATTTTGTTTTGTAAAACACATTTTCTTAATCCTTCTTTAATATCTTTTTCAGAAAATAATTCACCTAATAAATATTTATTCATTAAAAAATCGTCAAATTCAGATATACATTCTAATAAATTTGAATGCCATTTTTTTGCTTCTGAAACAATATTTTTGGGTATTTTTTTATACACACAAGTTAAACCTTGATCTTCGTCATTCCAATAAATAGCTTTCATTTTTATTAAATCAACCACTCCAAGAAATCCCTCTTCTGAACCAATAGGAATTTGTATTGGAACTGGATGTATTCCTAACCTATCTCGTATTTGAGAAATCACTTTTAAATAATTTGCTCCCATTCTATCCATTTTATTTATAAAAGCTATTCTAGGAACACAATATTTTTGAGCTTGCCTCCACACTGTTTCGGATTGTGGTTGTACTCCTCCTACAGCGCAATAAACCATTACTACTCCATCTAAGACTCTCATAGATCGTTCTACTTCTATAGTAAAATCAACATGACCAGGAGTATCGATAATATTAATTCTATGTGGATCAAATTGTTTATCTGTTCCAGACCAAAAAGTAGTAGTAGCTGCGGAAGTAATGGTAATTCCTCTTTCTTGTTCTTGCTCCATCCAATCCATTGTTGCAGCACCATCATGAACTTCTCCTATTTTATGATTTATTCCAGTATAAAAAAGTATTCGCTCAGTAGTGGTAGTTTTACCTGCATCAATATGTGCACTAATTCCAATATTTCGATAATGAGTAATAGGTGTTTTTCGAACCATTATATTTCTCTATTTTTAATTATGAATGATAATTTTTTATTTGTGAAAAATAAAAAATAAAAAAATCAAATTATTTTTTTTAAAATTACCATCTATAATGTGCAAAAGCTTTATTTGCTTCTGCCATTCGATGAATTTCTTCTCTTTTTTTAACAGCTAATCCCTTGTTTTCTATAGCATCATGTAATTCATTTGATAACCGTAAAGACATAGATTTATCTGTTCTTTTACGAGCAGCTTCAATAATCCATCTCATTGCTAAAGCATTTCTACGAACAGGTCTAACTTCTACTGGAACTTGATATGTTGAACCACCAACACGTCTAGACTTAACTTCTACTGTTGGTTTAACTTTATCAAGAGCTAATTCAAATAATTCTATTTCTTTTTTACCTAATTTTTTTGATAATTCTGATAATGCAGAATATACAATCGTTTCAGCAATCGACTTTTTTCCATCAACCATCAGTATATTAATAAATTTTGCTAATAATTCCGATAAAAATTTTGGATCAGGTAAAATTTTACGAGATCCAATAACACGTCTTCGAGGCATATACTCTCCTTTTTTTTTAATTTTTTAATAAAAAAATTTAAATTCATTGTATATTTTTAAAAAAATTTAGATAAAATTAATTTTTTGATTTTTTCATACCGTATTTAGATCTACCTTGCTTTCTATTTTTTACTCCTGCACAATCCAAAGCACCTCTAATAACATGATATCGCACACCAGGTAAATCTTTTACTCTTCCTCCTCTAATTAAAATTACAGAATGTTCTTGTAAATTATGTCCTTCTCCTCCTATATATGCCGTTACTTCAAATCCATTTGTTAACCGCACTCTACAAACTTTTCTTAAAGCTGAATTCGGCTTTTTTGGTGTTGTAGTATATACTCTAATACATACTCCTCTTTTTTGCGGAGATTTACTTAAAGCTGGTACATTATTTTTAACAATTTTTTTAACACGTGCTTTTCTAACTAATTGATTAACAGTTGACATTATTTTATCCTTAATTATTTTTTAAAATCAGATAAAAAATAAAACATTTACAATATTAATTATTGATATATAATATTTTCACCATTTTAATTGTTTTCTTTTTTGTATAGTTAAATGAACAAATTCCGTATAATTTATAATTTTAAAATTTTTAGAAACTAAATGCATAATACCTCGAGCAATAAGATCTTCTTGCAAAACAAATAACGAACAACGAGTAGAATCTAATAAATTTATAAAAATATTTCCTTTTAAACTAATAATTACTCCATCTTGAATAGCTAAAAAATAATCATTTTTATCTATCATATTAATAATTAAATTAATATCACTAACGAAAGGAGATTGTGTTAATACATGTAACATATTTTTAACCTAAAAACGTAAAATAAAATTACATTTTTTAATTTTTTTTCGTATACGATTTATATCAATAATTTTTACTTTAATTAAAAAACAATCTTTGTTAAAAAAACCTCTTTCATGTAAAGATCTGGAACAAACATAAATATTTTTAACATGATATTTTTCAAAAAAAGAAAAATTAAAAGAATTATTATTACAATAAATTTTTTCAGAATACTGATTTTTAATAATTTGGAATATACCATCTCCTAAAAAAAATATATTGATATTAGAAGTATAGGAAAAAATGTTTAAAGAAAAATTTAATCCTTCTCGTACAATATTACTACCGTAAGGAGGATGTACAAATAAAACACAAAAAGATTTCATATAATAATTTTTATAAAATAAGTTTTTAATATTAAAAATGAATCATTCTATCGCATTTTGAAACTAACGCAAACCATTCAGATAAACCCGAATATTGAAAACTATTTCTTAAATTACCTTCTTGAAAACCTAAAATACCAGCATCAACATTGGATAATATTCCTTTTCTTAATCCAGCATTACTACAAATATGTAAAGGAAAATGAAATTTATTAGATAAAAATTCCCATTTACAAATAACATCTAATTTTTTTTCTTTTTTCAAAATCATAGAATTAGAATTTAAAACTCCTTCTGAATAAAAAAAAACACTTATTAATTTATGTTTTAATTTTAGTAAATGATAAGAAAATAAATACGCGCTGATTAAACCTTGCTTTTCTATACCACTACTAACTATTATCGTAAATTTCATTTATGTAAACCTTAAAAAAATATAAAAAAAATTATAAAAATATAATTTTGAAAAATGTATAAAATTTTTACTACAATAAAAAAATAAAATAACAATAAAATTTATATTTTACATAATTAATTTTAATTTCAGTATTTTTAATTATTATACTACTAAATATAAAGAAAAATACTAAAGAATAAACAATTTAATAAAATGATATTTTCGTAAAAATTTTATGTATTATTAACACAATTAAAAATTTTTAAAATAATTAAAAAATTTTTATTAAAAATAAAATTTATATTACATTAAATACATATAATTACATTTTTTCTATTAAATAAATATTCATAAACTTCTTATTACTGTATTTAATTACATTTTTAAATACGCATTAAATTAAATTATTATATAAAGATAATTATAAAAAAATTTTTTATTTATTCTGTATAAACTTTATTTTTTAGGAAAATAGTTTATGTTTACAAAAAATAAAAATAAGTTGACATTGATTGGATTTTTATCTTACTTTTTAACTGGATCATTGATAATAGTTACAGGAACAATATTAGGAAATGTATCACGATACTTTAATTCTTCGATCGAAGAAACAAGCACCTCCTTTACTTTTTTAAATGCAGGGGTTTTAACTGCAATATTTACAAACTTATGGATAATAGAAATAATTTCTATAAAAAAACAAATATTTTTTGGATTTATTATATTTTTTATTTCTATAATAGGATTAATATTGTCTAATAATTTAATACATTTCTCTATTAATATGTTCTTAATTGGTATAGTCAGCGGTATTATTATGTCTATTGGAACATATATTATTACTAATTTATATAATGGAAAAGAAAGAGGTGTAAAATTACTTATTACTGATTCTTTTTTTAGTTTATCTGGAATATTTATACCGATATTATCAATAAAAATGTTATCTTTAAATATAAAATGGTATTGGATATATATTTTAATTAGTACAATATATATAGTTATTTTTTTTCTAACTTTAAATACCAATTTTTATCAATTAAAAATATCAAAAAAAATAGAAAAAAAAATCATGTATAATAGTATACCAATCAAATTAAATACGATAATACTATCAATATGTGCGATGTTTTATATTTTGGCTCAATTAGCATTTATATCTTGGACACCTGAATTTTTACTAAAAAATAAAAAAATAATTCTTGAGAGATCAGGAAATATAATTAGTACATTTTGGACATTTTATATGATCGGAATGTGGTTTTTTAGTTTTTTTTTAAAATTTTATAATATACAAAAATTACAAAATTTTTTATTATTAATTTCTTCTATTTCTATGTATATTTTTATTCACTCAAATAATATAAAAATATTGTATTGTTCTATTATAATGTTAGGATTTTTTTCAAGCGCTATTTATACAAATATAATTACTTTAGCTTCACTTCAAACTAAAATACCTTCTTCTAAAGTAGTAAATTCTGTATTAATAGCAGGAACAATTGGAACATTATTAACTTTTATAATTACTAAACCAATTGTCGTTCATTATAATATTGAAAATGCTTTATTTTTTTCTAATTTATTATATTTGCTAGTATTAATTTTAAATTACATATTCGGTTTTTTTAGTTTACACAAAAAAAATTTTTTATAAAAAATAAATAATTTTATTATTAAAAAAAGTTTTTATGTACAAATTTAATAGTATTTTTTGAAATTAATCTTGCTTTTCTAGTACCTTCTTTAGATATTTCTAATAATAATTTTTCATTTTTTCTATAATATTGATATTTTTGTTGTAATTTACATAAACAAGATGAAACAATTTCAGCAATATATATTTTAAAATTTTTATATGAATAACCTAAAAATTTTTTTTCCAAATTAGAAATAGAAATATTAGACAATATAGAACAAATTTCTAATAAATTAGAAATACCTGGTTTATTTTCTTTATCATAATAAATAGATGATGATTGATCTGAATCTGTAATTGACTTTCCGATTTTACGAAATACTACATCTTTTGAATCAGATAGAAAAATTGTACCATATTTTTTTTTATCTGATTTAGACATTTTTTCCATTGGATTTGCAAGAGACATAATCTTGGAACCAAAAGTAGGAATCCAGTAATTAGGAATCTTTAATATATTTTTTTTACATAAAAAATTAAAACGTATAGCTATTTTCTTTGTTAATTCTATATGTTGTTTTTGATCACTTCCAATTAAAACCATATTAGTATTATACAATAATATATCTGATGCCATTAATATAGGATAATTTAAAATTCCTGCACTAATTTTTTTAGTATTAGAATTTTTAATACGACTTTTAAATTGATTCATTCTAATTAATTCTCCATATGTCGTATTACAATTTAATATCCAATATAGTTGACAATGTTCAGGAATATTTGATTGCACAAATATAATAGATTTATTAGGATCTACACCAACAGACAAATAAAAAGCTAATATATCTAAAACATTATTGTGTAAATTATTTTTATTATCACTATTTGTAATAGCATGCAAATCAGCAACAGAATAAATACATTGGTATATTTTTTGCATACCTTTCCAATACCTAAGAGTTCCAATATAATTAGCAAGAGTTAATTTTCCAGAAGGTTGCATAGCACTAAATACTATTTTTTTATTCTCCATAAACATTATCCTAATATTAAAAACTTTAAAATATATATAATTAATATAAAAAAACTAAATTAAATTTAATTTTTTTCGAAATTCACGAATTATATTAACATAATTAGATGAATTAAAAATAGAAGATCCTATCACAAACGTATCTGCACCTGCTAAAGCAATATCTTGAATGTTTTTTAAATTTATTCCTCCATCTATTTGTAATAATATTCTTTTATTGAATTTTTTAATAATTTTATTAACTAATACAATTTTTTTTAAAATAGAATTGATAAACTTTTGTCCTCCAAGACCAGGATTAACAGACATTAATAATATTAAATCTATTTTTTCTATAATATAATCTAAACAAAAAATAGAAGTTGCTGGATTAAAAGCAATACCTGCTTTACATCCATTATCTTTTATAAGAGAAATTTTTTGATCAAGATGATTGGTAGAATCTACATGAAGAGTAATATAATCTGCTCCGGAATAAATAAAATCCATAATTAATTTATCACTAGGATTAGCCATTAAATGTACATCAATTATTGCAGTAATATTATTTTTTCTTAACGCATGTAAAACAAGAGGCCCAAATGTTAAATTAGGAACATAAAAACCATCCATTACATCAAAATGAATCATATCTGCACCTGCATCTAAAACAGATTGAATTTCTTGTCCTAACCTAAAAAAATCAGCAGATAAAATTGAAGGCGCTATTAAAAATTTTTTCATATTATGAAACACCATAATTATTGTACTTATTAAAAATATGAAATATTAAATTATACAAAATTTACTTATACAATTTATACATAAAAATATATTACCATAATTTAAAAATTATAATTTTATAATTTAGATAATTCTACTGCTTTAAATATAGTATTATGATCTACATCATTAAAAATTTTAGCTACTCCTATTCCTGTTGGTAAAATTAATCTAATTTTTTTATTCGACAATAATTTTTTATCATTAATCATATACATCATATAATCTTCTATATTCATTCTTTTTGGAGCTCTTACAGGAAGACCAATATTTTTAAGTAAAAATATAATTCTATTAACATGCTTAGATGTAATTACACCTAAAATTTCTGCAGTACGAGCTGCAATTACCATACCTACTGAAACCGCTTCTCCATGAAGCCACTTTTTATAATTCATATAAGATTCAATAGCATGACCATATGTATGACCTAAATTAAGTAAAGCACGATTGTTATTTTCTCTTTCATCTTCTGAAACAATCTTAATTTTCCATTCGCAACATTTTTTAATACAATAGGATAAATAATATGCATCTAAATTAATTATTTTTAAATAATTTTCTTCTATCCATTGAAAAAATGATTCATCAAATAATATTGCATATTTAACTATTTCTGCTATTCCAGAAATTAACTCATGACGAGGTAAAGTATTTAAGAATTTAATATCTGAAAATACAACCATAGGATGCCAAAACGAACCTATCATATTCTTTCCTAAAACATGATTTACACCGGTTTTACCTCCAAGAGAAGCATCTACTTGAGATAATAAAGTAGTAGGTATTTGAACGTATTTAATACCTCTTTGATATATACTAGCAACAAATCCAGTTAAATCTCCTATAACCCCTCCTCCTAATGCTATTAAAACAGTATTTCTATTACAATTATTTTTTAGTAAAAAAGTAATTACTTTTTCTACTTCATTTATATTTTTATATTTTTCTCCGTCTTCTATAATAATTTCATATAATTTAATTTCATTTTTTTTAAAAAAATCAACAAAACTATTCTTCCATAAAGAAGAAATAGTAGTATTAGTTATCAATACAAATACTTGTTTTTTAGTAAAAAAATTTATTAAAATATCATCATTTAATATTTCCGATCCTATAAAAATAGGATAACCTGTATTATTTTTTAAATTTAACTGTAATTTATGAATCATATTGTTCACCTTTCTATTTTAAAAAGTTAATTTATTCGATTACAAATAAACTATTTATATTGAATATAGTTCAAAATATCATTTATAATGGATTTTATGTTCTTATAATCAGTACTAAAAGTTACATCAGCAATACTTTCATATAATGGATTTCTTTCCAAAGATAAATATTTCAATACATCTTTTACAGATTTTTTTGAATTTAATAAAGGTCTTTTTTTATCATTTTTAGTACGTATAAATTGTTTTTCAATGCTTGTAGATAAATATATTACTAAACCTCTAGAAGATAATTTTTTTCTACTGATATAAGATAGTATCGAACCTCCTCCTGTTGCTAAAATAATTCCTT
Organism: Buchnera aphidicola (Kurisakia onigurumii); assembly: GCF_039394605.1. Lineage (NCBI taxonomy): Bacteria > Pseudomonadati > Pseudomonadota > Gammaproteobacteria > Enterobacterales > Erwiniaceae > Buchnera > Buchnera aphidicola. The sequence goes on from NZ_CP135033.1 coordinate 457,031, forward strand.
GTTTTTGAGTTAACTCATTAATGATTTTTTCTTCTCGTAATCTAAATTTAGATTCTCCTTCTATGTCAAACACCCAACTTATATCTACACCAGTATTTTTCTCAATGACTTTATCAGAATCATAAAAATCCATATTTAAAATTCTAGATAAATAAAGACCAATAGTACTTTTTCCAGCTCCCATAGGACCTATTAAAAAAATGTTTTTTTTTCTATCATATTTTTTCATTTATTATTTATACAATACAATGTGTGATTAAATTTTTGAATTAAAAACGTAATTTATATATAAACTATATGCAAAATTAATTCTTTATGTATTAAAAATATTTAAATTTTTTTTATTATTATTTCAAGAAAGTTTTGACTAAACAATACATTTACTGTATATATAAAAATATAAATTATTGCTATTTTTTAATTTAAAACTAAAATATGTAAACAGGTGAGGTGTCTGAGAGGATGAAAGAGCACGCCTGGAAAGTGTGTATACGAATAAAATTCGTATCAAGGGTTCGAATCCCTTTCTCACCACCAATTTACAATAAAAATAAAATTCATTAAAATATTTTTAAAAAAAAATTATTTACAAATTGTTTCTAATACTATTTGTATACTTTTATTTAAAATAGATTCCCTTTCTTTATAACTCAATTTTTCACCACTTTCAATATGATCTGAAACAGTACAAACAGATAAAGAATCTATATTATACAAAGATGATAAAAAATAAATTCCTGCAGTTTCCATTTCAATACCTAAAATACGGTGTTCTTTAATTATATTTATAATTTTTTTATCTTTCTGATAAAATAAATCAGTGGTAAACACATTTCCTATATGTACAGGTATATTTAATTTTTTTGATATCTTATATGCATCTAAAACCAATTTAAAATTAGCTACTGCAGAAAAATCATAATTATTAAATCTAATTCGATTTATATTAGAATCCGTACATGCCCCTATTGCAATTATAATATCATTTAATTGTATATTATGTAATACACTTCCACATGTTCCTATTCTAATAATCTTTTTTACATTATAAAATTCTATTAATTCCGTTAAATAAATTGATACAGATGGGATCCCCATTCCATGACTTAAAATAGATATTCGAACATTTTTATAATAACCAGTATACCCTAACATATAACGTATTGTATTTATTTTAATTACATCTTGCAAATAATTATATGCTATATTTTTTACTCTAACAGGATCTCCTGCTATGATTATTTTATCAGAAATATCTTTTTTTTGAGCATTTATATGATTTGAAGACATTAAAATTCTCTTATTTATTGACAATAAAAACATTTATTTTTATGTTATATTTTTTTATATTATTATTTCTTTCCCATAATTCATTTTGCTTAAACAAAAATATTTTGCAATAGTTTGACTAATATCTGCAAAAGTTTTTCTATGTCCTATAAAAATAGGCAAATTATTTTTTTTATATATTAATATAGGAATATATTCACGGGTATGATCTGTTCCAATCCATGTTGGATCACAACCATGATCAGCTGTAATAATTAATAAATCTTGTTTTGTAATTAATTTTAATAAATTAGGCAACATTTCATCAAATTTTTCTAATTCATTAGCATATCCTAAAACATCACGTCTATGACCCCATACAGAATCAAAATCTACAAAATTAGTTAAAATAATTGAATCTTTATTACATGATTTAATTGCACTTATAGTAGAACTAAAAAGATTTTTACTACCATATGCTTGTATTTTCTTTGTGATACCAACACCAGAATAAATATCAAATATTTTTCCTACAGAAATAACAGAACCTTGACGTTCAGTAATTAGTTTTTCCATCACAGTAATATCACTAGGAGGAATCGAAAAATCTTTTCTATTATTTGTACGTATAAAATTTCTTTTTTCATATCCTATAAAAGGACGAGCAATAACACGCGCTATTTTATAATTATTTTCATCTAAAATTTTTCTTACCAAATAACATAATTCATATAAATTTTTTAAACCAAAGATATGTTCATGACATGCTATCTGAAAAACAGAATCAGAGGAAGTATAAAAAATAGGATATTTTGTTTTTATGTGTTTTTCTCCTAAATATTCCAATATTTCCGTTCCAGATGAATGACAATTTCCTAAAATACCCTTAATTTTTGCAGAAAATAATATTTTTTCTAACAAAACTTTAGGAAAACTATTTTCTGTGCTTTTAAAATAATCCCAATTGAACAAAACAGGAACACCTGCTATTTCCCAATGACCAGAAATAGTATCTTTACCAGATGAAATTTCACTTGCATAACCATAACTTCCGATAATGTTTTTATTACAATTATTTATTCCAGTAGGAAATTCAGAATGTATGTATTTATAAGACAAACCTAAACCTAGAGAAATTAAATTAGGAATATGCAATTTATTCCTTTTTCCATATAAATATTGCATATGACAAAATTGAGAAATATGACCAAAAGTGTTTGATCCATGATCACTAAATTTATAAGAATCTTCTGTTGATCCTATTCCAAAAGAATCTAGTATTAATATAATTACTTTTTTCATAATATATTTATTTAATTATTTTTTTATTTTAATATATTATAATATATCAAAATACTATTCTTTAAAAACATAAAAATTAAAAACTACATAATTTGATATTCTCTAGTTTTAGAAAAAATAATATCTTTATTTCTAGCAGTAATAATTTTTAAATTAATCATACTTGGAAAAAAATAAATTAATAAATTATCTTTATCTAAACCTAAATAAGATTCATTTTGTTGTTTAAAAAAATTTAATTTATCAACATATTTAGAACTTATCCATCTAATACAACAAATATTAATATTTTCATAAATTGGTTCTATATTATATTCCATTCTTAATCGATCTGAAATAATTTCAAATTGTAATATACCAATTACACCTATTATTAAACTATTATTTTGAATGGATCGGAATATCTGCACAGATCCTTCTTCAGATAATTGAAATAAACCTTTTAGCAATTTTTTTTGTTGTAAAGGATTTTTTAATCTAATTTTACGAAATATTTCTGGAGAAAAATAAGGAATTCCTAAAAATTTTATTTTTTCTCCTTCAGTAAAAGTGTCTCCTATCTGAATATTTCCATGATTATGAATTCCAATAATATCTCCTGGATATGCTTCTTGTATAAAATATCTTTCTCCTGCTAAAAAATAAAATGCATCTCTGATGATTAAATTCTTTAAAGTTCTAGTTTGTTTAATTTTTATTCCTTTAAAATATTTTCCTGATACAATTCTCATAAATGCTATTCTATCTCGATGTTTTAAATCCATATTAGCTTGTATTTTAAAAATAAAACCTGAAAACTTAGATTCTTGTGGATAAATTTTACGTATATTTGTTCTTCTATATAATGGATTAGGAGCCCATTCTACTAAAGCTTGTAGTACTTGATCTATTCCAAAATTTTTTAAAGCTGTTCCAAAAAAAACTGGTGTTAAATTACCTTGTAAAAATTCTTTTTTATTAAAAATAAAAAAATTCTTTTTAAGAAAATGTACTTCTCTTCTTATATTTAATATAGTATTATAATCAAAAAAATTTTTTAAATGAGGATGAAATAAACCTGTAATTTTTTTTAAATCACTTCTATTATTAAAAAATGAAGAATAAAAATTAATTTCTTCAGATTTTAAATTATATATTCCTTGTAAAAATGAACCAGTTCCAATGGGCCATGTTATAGGAGAACTAATAATGTTGAATTCACTTTCTATTTCTTCTAATAATTTAATTGGATTTTTAAAATCTCTATCAATTTTATTAATAAATGTAATGATAGGTTTTTTATACATACGAGCAACGGAAAGTAATTTACGTGTTTGTTCTTCAACTCCTTTACTAGCATCTATAATCATAAGACAACAATCTACAGCTGTTAAAATTCGATATGTATCTTCAGAAAAATCCGAATGTCCGGGAGTATCTAATAAATTAATTAATTTATTTTTATAAATAAATCTCATTACTGAAGTAGTAATAGAAATTCCTCGCTTTTTTTCTATATGCATCCAATCTGATTTAGTATATTTTTTATTTTTTTTAGGTTTAATACTTCCAGTATTATGTATTACTTTTCCAATAAATAATATTTTTTCTGTAATGGTAGTTTTTCCTGAGTCCGGATGAGAAATAATAGCAAAAGTACGTCTTTTATGTATTTCTTCTAGTAAATTCTTATTTTTTTTGAAATTATTCATAATAATTTATTTTTAAATAAATCTAATTTTATAAAATTAAAAAGATTTTTTTTGAAAAAACATACATTTAATAAGATTAATATATTCATATTGCATTATTAATTATTTAAAAAAAGAATGTGATCCTATTTTATGATTGGTAATATCTTTAATTCCTTTTAAATCTGAAAATTTTTTTAAAAAATTTTTTTCAATACCTTCCTTTAAAGTTACTGAAATCATAGAACAACCATTACATCCTCCACTAAATTCTACTAAAGCATAACCTTTTTCATTAATTTTAATTAGTTTTATTTGACCTCCATGGGCAGACAAATTAGGATTTATTTTTTTTGTAAAATAATTATCAACTTTTTTTTCTATATTTGAAAAAAATTTATTTTCTAAACTTTTTTTAGCATAAGGAGCATGTAAAATTAATTTATAATTTAAAGAATTTTTTTTAGAAATATCAATTTTTGATTTTTTAAAATATTTTAATTCATACTTATTAACATAACAAAGAAAATCTCCATAATTAATTGTAATATCATTTTTTTCAATTTCACTAGAATGACAATACGAAACTCCACATTCTGCTTTAATAGTTCCAGGATTGATAATAAAAATACGCAAATTAGTATTTTTCTTTTCTTTTTTTAATAAATTTTTAAAATAAATTTTTGCATTTTCAGATATAAATATAGGCATTTTTTTCAATAAAAATAATTGTTATATAAATACATAAATTTTATGTATAATATTATTTAAGAATATATTGATTATATCATTTATTAAATAAATATGTACCGTACAAAAACAAATATTTTTTTTAAAATAAAAATGAAAAAATTTCGTTTAAAAATAATAGGAAATGGAAAAATCAATTTAATATTAATTCATGGATGGGCTTTTGATTCAAATGTATGGATATATATTATTCAAAATTTATATAAATATTTTAAAATATATTTAATAGATTTGCCAGGATATGGAATCAATTTAAATATTACAGTCAATAATATTGAAGATATTATTAGAATTCTAAAATACAATTGTCCAAATAATTCAATTTGGATAGGCTGGTCTTTAGGAGGATTAATAGTAAATAAAATAGCAAATAAATTTCCTAAAAAAATATTGGGAATAATTAATATTGCTTCTTCTCCATGTTTTATCAAAAAAATATCTTGGCCAGGTAATTCAAAAAAAATTTTTTATAATATTTATAAAAACATGAAAAATAATTATTTTAAAACAATAAAAAATTTTTTAGAAATTCAAATGTTATATAAAAAAAATAATTTTTTAAAAAAAAAATTATTAAATCATAGTCAACCGAAAAATAAATCGATAAAAATAGGATTAAAAATAATTTTAGAAGAAGATTTCAGAAAATTTAATTATTATACTTCCATACCTATTTTATATATATTAGGAGAATATGATTCTATTATACCAAATAAAACATATTTTATATTAAAAGAAAATAAAAATATTAATTGTGTTAATATACAAAAAGCAGCACATACATTAATATTATTTAATTATGAAGAAATATGTTCTCATATTTTAATTTTTATAAAAAATATTAAATAATATTTTAATTATTATCTGTATATAAAAAAATTGTAAAACCCTAAAAAATGGGGCTTTACAAAAATAATTTTTTTATTTTTTTACAATTAATATTTAAAAAGGAATATCATCATCAAAATTTATTGAAGTATTATTATCAGAAGATTGAATAGAATCTTTTTTATATTTATCAATTTTTTTTAAATCATTATTATTAATAATATTTTTTTTATAATTTCTATCAGATATTATATTTTTGTTATCTTTTTTATTTACTGGTATAGAAGAAGAATAATTAGAAGAATTAGAATTACGAGTACCCAACATTTGCATCGTACCTCCAATATTTACAATAATTTCCGTAGTATATCGTTCTGTTCCATTTTGATCTTGCCATTTTCTTGTTTGAATAGATCCCTCGATATATACTTGTGATCCTTTTTTTAAATATTCTCCAGCAATTTCAGCTAATTTTCCAAATAATACAATTCTATGCCATTCTGTTTTTTCTTTCATCTCTCCAGTATTTTTATCTCTCCAAACATCTGAAGTTGCTAAGTTAATATTTGCTACAGCACCTCCATTAGGCATATATCGTACTTCAGGATCTTGTCCTAAATGTCCTATCAAAATAGCTTTATTAACTCCTCTGCTCGCCATTGTAAATTACCTCTAATAAATATTTTTTATTTTATATATATTATCATATTAATAATGATATTTTTAACTTAATTAAAATATACATTTTAAGATATTTAAATGTTTTTAATAAATAAAATATATTTTTAATATTTTTTTTATTTGAGCTTTAAATTCTTTACATTATACTAATATGACAAAATCATAAAAAATAAAATAATTAACAAATAAAATAAAATTTTATATAGTAAAAAATATCATATTTAATATAATTAAGAATAAAAATAATGGATAAAAAAAAAAAACAATATCAATTCTGTGTAGCTCCTATGTTAAGATATACTGATGAATCTTGTCGTGTTTTATATAGAAAATTTACTAAAAAATCAGTTTTATTTACAGAGATGATTCTTTTTAATCAATTGATTAATAAACATCATTATATACTTCCATATAATAAAGAAAATCATGATCCTGTAATTGTGCAATTAGCTGGAAACAATTCGTTAGATTTATCAAAATGTTCTAAAATAATATATGATAAAAATTATAAAGAAATCAATTTAAATATAGGATGTCCTTCTAAATCTTCTGAAAAAGGAAATTTCGGAATATACTTAATGAAAAATATTAATACAGTACTAGATTTGATAAAATCCATAGAAGATTCCGTATCTATAAAAATAAGTATCAAAACAAGAATAGGAATAGAAAACAATAATGAATATGCATTCTTAAAAAATTTTATTTATGAAATTACAGAAAAAACATCTTGTAAAATTTTTTTTATTCATGCAAGAATAGCTATATTAAATGGATTTTCTCCAAAAAATAACCGTACTATACCACCTTTAAAATATGATTATGTTTATAAAATAAAAAAAGATTTTCCTAATACAACAATAATCATTAATGGAGAAATCAATTCTATAAAAAAATCTATTCAACATTTAAAAAAAGTAGATGGAGTCATGATCGGAAGGATGATTTATAAAAATCCATTACTATTAAATAACATTGACAATATTATTTATAAAAAAAAACAAAAAAAAAAAAAATAATATCACTACTCTTATCAATGAATATATTAATGAACAATTATCAAATAATTTCCCTATAAGGAAAATTCTTAGACCACTAGCAGGATTATTATATAAAACTAATAAATCTTCTATTTGGAAACAAAAAATAAATAAATGCATTCAAAAAAATAAAATTGAAAAAAAAAAATTAAATAAAATTTTAAATACTGTAATTAATTTTTTGTAAAAACATATCTTATTATTTTTTTTAAAATAATATAAATACATTTATATCTAAATTTTGGTACATCATAATCAAAATGGAAAATAAAAAAAAAATAAATAAAATATATGATCGCCAAACTCATCGATTGCAAATCCCTCCTCATTCATTAGAAGCGGAGCAATCAGTATTAGGTGGGTTAATGTTAGATAACGATAAATGGGATTCCATTTCCGAACGAATTGTTTATGAAGATTTTTTTAGCAAACCACATCAAATTATATTTAAAGAAATGCAATATTTATTAGAAATAGGTCAACCTATTGATTTAATTACCTTAGCAGAATCTTTAGAACAAAAAGGACAATTAAAAAATGTAGGTTTTTTTTCTTATTTAGCAGAATTATCTAAAAATACTCCTAGTACAGCTAATATATCTGCTTATGCAGATATTGTTAGAGAAAGGTCAATAGTTAGAGAAATGATATCTGTAGCAAACAAAATTGCAGAATCAGGTTATGACACTAAAGGTAGAAAAAGTGAAGAATTATTAGATTATGCTGAATCTAGTGTTTTTAAAATAGCTGAAAAAAGATTTAGAAACAATTCTGGACCTAAAAATATTATTCAAATACTTGAAAGTACAGTTACTAGAATTGAAAAACTGTTTGATACTCCATTAAATGGAATTACTGGAATAAATACTGGATATCAAGATCTAAATAAAAAAACGTCAGGATTACAACCTTCAGAATTGATTATTATAGCAGCTAGACCTTCTATGGGAAAAACTACTTTTGCTATGAATTTATGTGAAAATATATCTATGATATATGAAAAACCTGTATTAATATTTAGTTTAGAAATGCCCGCTGAACAAATCATGATGCGTATGTTAGCTTCTCTTTCAAGAGTCAACCAAGCAAATATACGAACAGGTAATTTAAATGACGAAGATTGGTCTCGTATCTCAAGTACAATTAATATTTTAATAAAAAAAAAGAACATTTATATAGATGATTCATCTGCTTTAACACCTAGCGAAGTACGATCTAGAGCAAGAAGAATTTATCGTGAAAATAAAGGGTTAAGTGTAATCATGATTGATTATTTACAATTAATGAGAGTTCCTTCATTTTCTGAAAATAGAGCATTAGAGATTGCTGAAATTTCTAGAACATTAAAAGCATTATCAAAAGAACTTCAAGTTCCAATTATAGCATTATCTCAATTAAATAGATCTTTAGAACAAAGATCTGATAAAAGACCAGTAAATTCTGATCTACGAGAATCTGGTTCATTAGAACAAGATGCAGATCTAATCATGTTTATTTATCGCGACGAAGTGTATCATGAAGATACTGATCTCAAAGGAATTGCTGAAATAATAATTGGAAAACAAAGAAATGGACCTGTAGGAACAGTAAAATTAACTTTTAATGGACATTGGTCTAGATTTGATAATTATGCAGACCCATATTATAACAAAAATAATACGTTAAAAAAATCTTACAAATAAAAAATTGCAATAATAATTTAAAATATTTACAATAAAATGTTTATATCATTAAATGTATAATTCTGGAAAAAATAAAAATATGAATATAAAACTTGGTGTAATAATGGATCCAATTAGTTCTATCAATGTTCAAAAAGATTCAACTTTTGCAATGTTAATAGAATCTCAAAAGAGAGGTTTTAAAATTTTTTATATGGAAGTAAAAGATATATTTTGGAAAAATAAAAAAGCATATGGAATATCTAAAATACTCCAAGTAAATTATAATTTAAAGAAATGGTTTAATTTTATTGAAGAAAAAATAATTAATTTATCTGATTTAGATGTAATTTTAATGAGAAAAGATCCTCCTTTTGATATGGAATTTATTTATTGTACTTACATATTAGAATTTGTAGAAAAAACAGGAGTATTAATCATAAATAAACCTAAAAGTTTAAGAAACTGTAATGAAAAAATATTTACTTGTAATTTTAAAAATATAATTCCAAATACATTAATTTCTAAAAATAAAAAAGAAATAAAAAAATTTATTGAAGAAAATAATGAAATTATAGTAAAACCTTTAGATGCTATGGGAGGACATTCCATATTTAAAATATCCAAAGGAGATCCAAATATATCCGTAATAATTGAAACAATGACAAAAAAAGAAAATAGATATTGTATAGCACAAAATTATATTTCAGATATAAAACATGGAGATAAACGAATTCTGATAATTAATGGAAAACCAATTTCTTATTGTTTGGCAAGAATACCTCTAAAAGGAGAAGTAAGAGGAAATTTAGCTTCAGGAGGAATAGGAAAAGTACAACCAATTACTAAAAATGATTTATATATTGTTGAACAAATCTCTAAAACACTAAAAAAAAGAGGTTTATTATTCGTAGGTATAGATATAATCGGAAATTTTTTAACAGAAATAAATATTACTAGTCCTACATGTATAATTGAAATAGAAAAAGAAACGAAAATACCTATTACAAAAAAAATAATTAATATGATTGAAAAAAAAATATATATAATTAAAAAAAGAAGAAAATAAAAAAAATGATTATTGTTGCTTTTGATTTTGGAATAAAAAATATAGGTGTTGCAGTAGGACAAAATATAACGTGTACTTCTAATACTTCAAAATCAATATACTGTAAAAACGGAATTCCTAATTGGATAATTATAAAAAAATTTTTACAAGAATGGAATCCCGATATAATTATCGTAGGATTACCTATAGAAAAAAATAAAAAATTAAAAAAAATTAATAAAAAAGTAAAAAAATTTGCATACGATATAAATAAAAAGTTTAAAATACCTGTACAATTACATAACGAAGAACTTTCTACAAAAGAAGCCAAGTCTATTTTATTTGATCAAGGTGGTAAAAAAAACTTAAAAAAAAAAAAAATTGATGCATTATCTGCAATAATTATATTAGAAAGTTGGTTTTTTTCTATAAAAAAATTATAAATATAAATTTAAATAATACTAAAAATCAATAAATATTACTTATGATTACGATATATTAAAATATATGATTCCTATTAGTTTATACATACATATACCATGGTGTACTAAAAAATGTCCTTTTTGTGATTTTAATTCTTATACAATTAAAACAAAAATAGAAGAAAAAAAATATATTGATTTACTCATACAAGATTTAAAACAAGAATTACCTTTAATTAAAAATAGAAAAATACATAGTATTTTTATAGGAGGAGGCACTCCTAGTTTATTTACAATAAATAATTTAAAAAAATTAATTAAAAAAATTAAAACAATATTATTAATTAATTATAAAATTGAAATTACAATAGAATCTTATCCTTCTGAAAAAGAAAAAAAAAAAATATTACAATACCAAAAAATTGGAATCAATAGAATTTCTTTGGGAATACAAACATTTAATAACAATTATATTAAAAAATTAAATAGAAATTATTTGGAAAAAGATATTATTCAATTATTAAATACATTTAAAAACAAAAAAAAAATATATAATTTTAATATTGACATTATGCATAGTTTACCTGACCAATCAATAGAAGAAGCAATATTAGACCTAAAAAAAGCTATTAGTTTCCAACCAACACATATTTCTTGGTATGAATTAACTATTGAACCAAATACTCCTTTTTACTATAAAAAATTAAATATTCTTTCAGAAAAAAATAAATTAAAAATAATAAGACAAGGAAATAAAATACTAAAAAAAAATGGATATATACAATATGAAATATCTTCGTATTGTAAAAAAAAATATCAATGTAAACACAATGTAAATTATTGGAATTTTGGAGATTATATAGGAATAGGGTGTGGAGCGCATGGAAAAATTACTGATAAAATCAATAATTCAATAATTAGAACTATAAAACACAAACATATTCGAGATTATATTAATGATAATTTTTTACAAAAAAAATACGTTTTAGATACAAAAGAAATAATATTAGAATTTTTTATGAATAAATTGAGATTAAAAAGACCTTTGTTAAAAAAAGATTTGTATAATTTTACAGGTATAAATAAAAAATTTATACAAGAAAATATATTTAAATGTATTCAAAAAGGTTATTTAACAGAAGATAATAAATATTGGAAAATTACTAAAAAAGGAGAATTATTCTTAAATTCATTATTAGAAATTTTTTGTTAAATTAATTTTTATTTCTTAATAAATAACAAATCAAATATTTTTCTACCTTGAGAAATACTTTTTTTTTCAAATTTAGTAATTGGTCGATCAATTATTTTATTTTTTATAAATTCATTTTTAGAAACATCATATAAACAAGAAATATTTTTTGAATTTTTCAATATAAATGTTGAATAAGATTCATCGTCAGTGGTAATATGTAAAAATCCTCCTGATTGAACTTTTTTAGATAATTTTTTTAAAAAAGAATATTGTAATAACCTTCTTTTATTATGTTTTCTCTTTTTCCAAGGATCAGGAAAAAAAATTTGTATTTTATATATTGTATTGTTTGGAATCATATATTTTATAACTTCAGTAACATCACGATATATAATTTTTATATTTTTTAATTTTAAAAAAAATATTTTCTGTACAGAATAAAAAATTCCTGGAAAATATACTTCTACTCCTAAATAATTTTTTTTAGAATTTTTTATAGCTGTTTTTAACAAAGAGTTACCGTATCCAAATCCAATATCTAATATTACAGGATTCGTATTTTTAAAATAAGATTGAAAAAAAATATTTTTATATAAAAAATCTATTCCGCAAAAATACCAATAAATTTTAAATAATTCTATATAAAATTTATTATTTTTTTTTCGTCGTAATACAAAACTACGAATTTCTCTGATAAAAGTTCCTTTTTTATTATATTTTTTTGTAAATATTTCTATATTTTTATTCATATGACCTTAAATTAATTTATTTATTATGAATAAATTCTAAATAAAACATATAATATTATTAAAAAATTTTAAATAATAATAAAAATTATGATTATACAAACTCCTATAGCTCAATTAATAATTAATTGGTTCCATTTTTATGGAAGAAAAGAATTACCTTGGAAAAAAACAAATAAAATATATAAAATATGGATATCAGAAATTATGCTACAAAGAACAAAAGTTTCTACAGTAATACCATTTTATAATAAATTTATTAAAAAATTTCCATCTTTTAAAAAACTAGAAAAATCTAATTTAAATCAAATATTATATTACTGGTCTGGTTTAGGATATTACTCAAGAGCTCATAATATATATAAATCAGTAAAAATAATTAAAAAAAAACATTCAGGAAAATTACCTAATACAATAAAAGATTTAATTAAACTACCAGGAATTGGTAAAACAACAGCGGGTGCTATTTTATCTTTTTCAATTAATTCATTTGTCTCAATATTAGATTCTAATATTGAAAGAGTTTTAAAAAGATTTTACTATATTAAAAATATTAATACAAATAATAATTATAAAAAATATTTATGGAAAGTAATTGAAAAAATAACACCTATACAACAAACAAATAAATTTAACCAAGGTATAATGGATATTGGATCATTAATTTGTACTCCAATAAATCCAAAATGTATTATTTGTCCATTAAAAAATTTTTGCATAAGTTATAAAAAAAAAATTATTTATATAAAAAAATCAAATAATTATAAAAAAAATATTGTATTAAAAAAATATTTTATGATTATTTTACAAAATAAAAACTACGTATTTTTAGAAAAAAGAAAAAAAAATAAAATCTGGAATCAATTATTTTGTTTTCCTTCATTTTTATCCATCAAAAATATTAAAAAATGGTTAATTGAAAAAAAAATACAAATAAAAAAAATAAAAAAATTAAAAAAAATTATACATAAATTAAGTAATTTCAACATGCTAATTATACCTATAATTGTTTTATGTAAAAAAAAAAATATCTATAATTTAAATAAATTATCAAACAATTATATTTGGTTTAACTTATTAAAAAATGATAAAATAGCTGTTCCAAGTCCAATTAAAAAAATATTATTAAATATAAATAAATATATTAGAGAAAAATAAAAAATGAAAAAAAGAATAATTTTTTGTTCTTTTTTTAAAAAAGAACTAGAAGGTCAAAAATTAAAAATTTATCCAGGAAAATTAGGAAAAAAAATTTATAATGAAATATCTGAAAAAGCATGGAAAAAATGGATATTAATTCAAACAAAACTTATTAATGAATTAAAATTAAATATGTTATTAGAAGAAGATCAAAAAAAAATAATAAAAAAAATGAAAATATTTTTTTTTAAAAAAAATAAATAACTAAAAATTTAATGTATATTTAATTGTTTTACAAAAGTATAAATAAATAAAATGTAATATTTTCATATTTTTTTTATTCAATAAATTTTTTTTTTTTAATAATAAATATTTTTTATAATAATTAAGTATATATTTTTTATTAAAAATACATTTTAAATTATCAATCCATATATTTTTTTCTTGTAAAGTCAGAGTATTAAAAAAATTTCTTGCCCGTATGTTAAAAAATAATTTTTCCATACGAGAATCTAAAAATTTAGGTTTTATTGATGAAAAATATTTTGGATTAAGCGTATGAATTATTTTTGCTTTTTTTAAATCAGAAAAATTAAAAAAATTTTCGTAAATTTGTGAATCAACATGACTATTTATATTTTTTTTTTTAAAAATATAATCAGAAAAATAATTTTTTAAAATATTTTTTAAAAAAAATAAGTAATTATTTAAACAAGAATTATAATATAAATATAAGTCAATATTTATATTTAATCGTATTAAATCTTGTTTTCTTAATACATTTATAGGTGATAAAATAGGACATTTATTAATGTATAATAAAACTAAACCGTAAGATAACAGTGTTTTTATATCATCTTGTTCAAAATTTATTTTTTTTATTTTTGATAAAAAATTTTTTATATCATAACTCAAATCAAAAGCGATCCATATATTTGATTCATTAGGATGCTGAAAAATTATTTTAATAACACTAAAATAATTATTTTTTTTTCCAAAAAAACTAGAAATATACAATATTGGAAAATTTTTATAATAATTTATAAAATTTATTATGTTATTTTTTAATCTATTTTTAAAAAAAAAATTAAATAATTTTGGTTGTTTTAAACTAATTAAATTAGCTATTTTAATAGTAGCAAAAACATCAGATAGTGAATCATGGGCAATAAAATCATTTATTTTATTACAATGTGCTAAATTTTCTAATTTTAAACTAACAAAACCAAATTTATCTATAGGCCAAACAATACCCTCAGGTCTTAAAACAAAACAAGCCCGAACTAAATTCAATACATCCCACTTAGAGTTATTATTTCTGTAACTCCAAGAATAAGGATCAAGTAAATTTCTATAAAAAATATTTCTAGTAAACTCATCATCAAATTGAATATTATTAAATCCTAATATACAAGTATTTTTTTTATTAAATATAGAATATATTTTTTTAGAAAAATAAAATTCATTGATACCTTTTTTAAAAGTTATTTGAGGTGTTATTTTATTTAATAATATTGCATCTATATTAGGTAAATAATCATTTGGAGGGAAACAATAATAGGTATTATATTTTTTTATAATATTAAAATTTTGATCAGTTCTAACACAAGAAAATTGACTGGGTTTATCTAAATTAAAATTTGTTCCAAATGTTTCATAATCATAAAACAAAAAATATTTTTTTTTATTTATAATTTTATTCATTAATATTATATATACATAAAATATATGTTTAAAAATTTTTATCTCCTCCGACTGGGATCGAACCAGTGACATACGGATTAACAGTCCGCCGTTCTACCAACTGAACTACAGAGGAATATATTTAATGTTACTACGTATTATTATATTTGTCAAAAAAAAAATATTTTTTTTAATAATTTTTAAAAAAATTAAAAAAATTAATTTTTATGTAGATAATATATTAAAATTGATTTATAATTATTTTAATTCGGCCCTTTAGCTCAGTGGTTAGAGCACGCGACTCATAATCGCTAGGTCGCTGGTTCAAATCCAGCAAGGGCCAAAATAAATTTTTTATTTTTTTTTAAATATTAAAATATTCAAAAAATTATATTAAATATAAAAATTTATAAATATCCAGTATGGCCAAAACCACAAATTCCTCTCTCACTATTAGAATCTTTAAAATCCGACACAATATTAAAAACTGGTCTAATAATATTAAAAAAAGATATTTGAGCTATTCTCATTCCTGGTTTAATAAAAAAAGAAAAATTTTTATTTCTGTTATAAATAGACAGCATTAATTCTCCTTGATAATCAGAATCAATCAATCCAATTGAATTTGATAATATAATTCCATATTTATGACTTAAACCTGATCTAGGAAATACCATTCCAGTGATCAAAGGATCAGAAATATAAATAGATACTCCTGTCGGTATTAATATAGTTTCTTTATATTTCAATATTTCCATTTTTTTACAACATGCTCTTAAATCCAAAGCAGAAGATCCTGTAGTTTCATATTTCAAAAAAGGAAACTCTTTTCCTATTCTAGGATCTATTATTTTTACATCTATTTTTTTTTTCATAATTTAAATTAATATTTTAATTATTAGTATCATTAAAAGGAACTTGCAATAAATCCTGTTTTAATTAAAAAATCAGATTTATTCCCTGTTAGAGAATAATTAATTGATTTTTTATCATCAGACAAAGAATGTAAATATCCTTTTGCGCCTAATAATATAGAATGACCTGCGGCAATATCCCAAGTATGGATATTTCCAAATCGAGGATATAATTGTGCTTTTCCTTCAGCTAAATGACAAAATTTTAAAGATGAACCAATTTTAATAATTTTATCATATGGTATAGATTCTAAGTATTTATTTATTTTTTTGTCAGTGTGTGTTCTGCTAGTTAATACTGTTGCAATTTTTTTTTTTTTTACAAAAATTTTTTTTCTACAATTATTTGAATTAATTATCCATGATTCATTTTTATATGAATAATAGAAAACATTAAAAAATGGAACATAAATTACACCAATTATAGGATTACCATTTTTTATTAAACTAATATTAACAGTAAATTCATTATTTTTGTTAATAAATTCTTTCGTACCATCCAAAGGATCAACTAACCAATACAAATTTTTTTTTTTAACATTTAATAAACTATTCATATTAGATTCTTCTGATATTACAGGAATATCTGGATACAATTTCACAAGATTATTATAAATAATGTTGTGTGATAATATATCAGCATTAGTAACAGGAGAATTATCTATTTTATTTTTTATAGTTATTTTATTGTTAAAAAATAAATGTTTTTTATATATTTTTAATATAGATTGTCCAGCTTGTTTTGATATATTTAATAATTCTTCTATCATTATAAAATAACTCTTTTATTTATATAATTAATATATAATTACGCAAAAAATTTTAAGAGCTTACATTCTATTCTACCTATATAAAATTGTATAGTATATTTATTAAAAATAAGTTTATTATTAAATAATAAAAAAAATAATAATAACTATTTTATTATGAATAAATAAATAATTAAGATTTTTCTGCAACTATTTTTATAATTACATTACAAAATAGATCGGTATGAGGTTGAAATATAATATTGTGTTCACCAATAGTTCTTAGCTTACCTTTTCTTAATTTAAAATTATTTTTTTCTACCTGAATACCTAATTTTAAAACAGATTTATAAATGTCTCGAATACCTATAGAACCAAATAATTTTCCCTCTTCTCCTGATTTAGCATAAATTATAATTGGTTGTATTTTTTTTATTTGATTAATTTTTTCTTTGGATAATGATATTTTTTTGTTCAATTTTTTTTCATGTATTTTTTGCTTTTCATGAAAAAAATTTATATTTTCTTTTGTAGCTAAAATAGCTTTTCCTTTAGGAATTAAAAAATTTCGAGCATATCCAGATTTAACATTTACACAATCTCCTTTACTTCCTATTTTTTGTACTGTTGAAATAAGAATAATTTTCATACAAAATACCCTTTTTACATATATTTTTATTAAAAAATTATTTATGTTGATCTGTATATGGTAACAAAGATAAATAACGAGATATTTTAATCGCTTTTGCCAACTGACGCTGATATCTAGATTTAGTTCCAGTAATACGACTTGGAACAATTTTTCCACTCTCAGTGATATAATTTTTTAAAATATTTATATCTTTGTAATCTATTTCTTTTATTTTTTCTGTAGTAAATCTACAAAATTTTCTTCTTCTAAAATATCGAATCATTGCAATTTTTATCCTTATTAAATTAATTAATATTTTAAATTTAATATAAATATATTTGATATAGTAAAAATACTAAAATATAAAAAATTTTATTTTTTTAATTCAACATTACTATTTTTAGAATCATCTATAGATTTTAAAATAGGAGATATATCTGTTACAGCATTTTTTGTTGTAAGAATTAAATTTCTAATTATCATATCATTAAAACGAAATTTGTTTTCTAAATAATTGATTTCTGAAGTAAGAATTTCAATATTCATTAAAATATAATAAGCTTTGTATATTTTTTTAATAGGATAAGCTAATTGTCTTCTACCCCAATCTTCTACTCGATGAATCTTTCCTTGTTTTAAAATAATAAAATCAGTGATTTCTTTTTTTAATTCAACCAATTTTTCACTATAATCTGGATGAATAATTAATACAATTTCGTAATGTTTCATAATACAAACCTTTTTTGAAAAATTAATTTAAATAATTATTAAAAATTTAAATAAAATAAACTTTTTTATAAAAAAATATAAAATATTTTCATATTATCATCAAAAATATAAAATAGTAATTTTTATATTTTTAAAATTTTAAAAAATTATACCATAGATAATTCTATTTCGTTATCTTGTAAATTTATTGATTTTATTTTAACAGTTATATAATCTCCTAAAAAATATACAGATCCTTTTTTAAAAAATATTTTTTTATTATTTATATCACAAAAAAATGTTTGATTTTTTTTCGAAGTACGAATTATTCCTTCAATAAAAAAATAATTTAGTTTGATATAATAACTATATTTATTTATATTAGAAATAAATCCAAAAAAAATGCATCCTATATAATTCTTCAAAAAACTTTTTTTCATCCAATCAGATATCCATCTTTCTGTATAATCAATATTTTTTTCAACAGAAGATAAATGATCACACATTTTTTTTATATCATAATAATTATAATTATTTTCATTTTTTTTAATAATATCTTTTATTATTCTATGTATGAATAAATCTGAATATCTTCTGATAGGAGATGTAAAATGTGTATATTTTTTTAATGATAATCCAAAATGACCTTTATTAATTGGATTATATACAGCTTTTTTCATAGAACGTAGTAATATATTTTGTATAAAATTATAATTATATTTTTTAGCAATATTTTTCAATAAAAATACATATTCAGAAGAATTTATACTAACTGTATTCAATAAAGGAAGATTTAATTTTTTTAAAATAAAATTTATTTCTATAATACGATCTTTTTTTGGATGATTATGAACCCTAAAAATTCCTATTTCTTTGTTTTTTAACAATAAATCAGATGCTGTATAATTTGTTAAAATCATACATAATTCTATAAATTCATGTATTATATTTCTATTTTTATTTATAATGTTTATAACATTTAAATTTTTATTTGTAATTATCTTAGAATCATGATTTTCAAAGGGAATTTTATTCTTTAATAAACTTGATTTTTTTAAAACTAAATATAAGTCAAAAAAATTTTTTTTAGAATAAAAAAAATTTTTAGATATAAAATTTAATTTTTTATTTTTATTCCAAATTTTTAAAATTTGAGAATAAGTTAATCGTTCTTTAGAACATATTATACTTTTAAAATATTTATAATTTAATAAATCACCAGATTTAGATAAATGAATTTTACAGACCAATGCAAACCTATCAGTATTAGGTTTAAGAGAACAAATATCAGTGGATAACTTATCAGGAAGCATAGATATAACTTGTAATGGTAAATATAAAGACATACCTCTTTTTTTAGCTTCTATATCTATAGGAGTTCCAGTTTTAACAAAATGACTTACATCTGATATTGCAACGAATATAAACCAACTGTTATCAGAATTTTTTTCACAATAAACTGCATCATCAAAATCATATGCGTCTTTATCATCGATGGTAACAAAAGGAATATGTCTAAAATCATACCTATTTTTTTTATGAAAAATATTTTTTTTTTTTTTTATTCCATTAACTTGCTTATATATTTTTTTATTCCATTTATAAGGAATAGAATTCCGAAGTAAAGTAATATCATGAACTACTTTAGAATTCATTGTATTACCTAATAAACGAATTATTTTGCCTTTAATTTTTTTTACATTAGTAAATTTATTTCGATATAATTTTACTAAAACAATATTTTTATGGTGACAAATAAAATTTTTTATATCTTTTATAAAAATTGTAAAACATAAATTAGATTCTATTGGAATAACATATGGTATTTTTTTATCACAATAGTAAGTACTAATAATAGAATCAGAATTAAAATTTAATACTTTTAAAATAATAACTTCACTTCTTTTTTCTTTTTTTTTTTTATAATATAAGATAAAACAATATCTTTATGAATACAAAAATTCATTTCCTTTTCTGATATCCAAAACAAATCTTCACTATTTTTTTTTTTTAAAAACCCATATCTATTAGAATTTCCTATTACTTGTCCTATAATAAAAGAGTTAAAATTAAAATTAAAAAAATATAATTTTTTTGATATTCTTAATTCTTTTTTTAAAATCATTTTTTTTAATTGTAAATTAAATTTATTATTTTGTCGTATTCCTTTAATTCCAATTAAGTCAGATAGTTTTTTTTTAGTTATAGGAATATTTTTTTCAAAAAACCATAATAAAATATTTTTTCTGATTAATGAATTTATATTACAACCTTTATATATTTTTAAAAACTTGTCTGAACTGTGATTCATAAGAAAATTCCAAATAATAAAATATATTTAATTTTTATTAATATAATAAATTTTTTAAAATTTTTACTTTTTTCATAATTAAATTCATGTATAAAAAATATTAAAATATATTTCGTAAAATTATTGTATGATTTCGATCTGGTCCAGTGGAAATAATATCTATAGAAATTTTTGTAAATTTTTCAATAAAATAAACAAAATTTTTTGCTTCTTCGGGTAAATGTTGAAATTTATTTATTCCCAAAGTGCTACTTTTCCATCCAGATAACGTTTTATATATAGGTACTAATTTTTCCCAAGCACATATAGAACAAGGAATATTAGTAATTTTTTTATTATCTATACTTTGATATCCAATACAAACTTTTATCTCTTCTAACTCATCTAATATATCTATTTTTGTTAAACATAATCCATTAACTGAATTAATCTGAATTGATTGAGATAATAATACTAAATCCATCCATCCGGTTCTTCT
Organism: Buchnera aphidicola (Kurisakia onigurumii); assembly: GCF_039394605.1. NCBI lineage: Bacteria > Pseudomonadati > Pseudomonadota > Gammaproteobacteria > Enterobacterales > Erwiniaceae > Buchnera > Buchnera aphidicola. The sequence goes on from NZ_CP135033.1 coordinate 478,257, forward strand.
CCTTCTTCCCGTAGTAGAACCAATTTCATTTCCTTTTTTAAAAAAATGATTTCCAATATCATTAAATAATTCAGTGGGAAAAGGACCAGATCCTACTCTCGTAGAATACGCTTTTGTTATTCCTAGAACATAATCTAATTTAAAAGGACCTAATCCAGTACCAGAAAATATACCACTAACAGTCGTATTAGAAGAAGTGACATAAGGATATGTTCCATGATGAATATCTAACAATGATCCTTGAGCTCCTTCAAAAATAATTTTTTTATTTTTCTTTTTTGCATTTATTAAAATTGAAGATGTATCAGCAGTAATTTCTAAAATTTGTTTTTTATATTTTAATATATTTTCCAAAATAAAATTATAATCAATTGCTTCTTGATTATATAAATTGATTAGTTGACTGTTATAATAAATAGAAATTTCTTTTAATTTTTTAGAAAAATAATTTGGATATTTTAAATCTCCAATGCGTAAACCTCTTCTAGCTACTTGATCTTCATATGCAGGACCAATTCCCTTTTCTGTTGTTCCAATAGAACTTTTTCCCTGAAATTTTTCTCTAGCACGATCAATAAATATATGATAAGGCAATATAATTGTACAATTATGAGACAAAAAAAGTCTATTTTTTATTGATATATTACTTTTATTAATATTTTTTATTTCTTCTATTAAAAACTCTGGAGATACTACTACACCATCTCCAATAATACATATTGTTTTATCATGTAAAATACCTGATGGAATTAAATGTAAAATTGTTTTTTTTTTATCAATTACAATAGTATGACCAGCATTATTTCCTCCTTGATATCTAACTATATAATTAGATTTCTTAGACAATAAATCAACTATTTTTCCTTTTCCTTCATCTCCCCACTGCATTCCCACTATTGCTATATTATTAATCATTTTTTTTACAGTCTCTTCTATTAAAGATTTATATTAATAATAAATATGTAATAATATTACAATATTCAATTAAAAATAATTTTTAAAAAAAATAGTTTATATTGAATATATTATTCAAAAAAAAATTAAATTAATACATTAAATATATATATTTTTACAAAATATATAACGTTCTAAAAGTAATTATTTTATAATTTTATCAAAATAAAAATAAAAAAATTAAAAATAATAAATTATTGTTATGTTCTGTAATACATATTAAATTTTTAATTTATGTTAAAACCACATATATTATTATTTTGTAAATATTTCTTATAAATTTTATATTTAAATTCATAAATATAAAAATTTTATAAATATAATTTATCATCTAATTCATTCATAAAATATATTTTTTTATCTAAAAAAAAGAATAATTTTTGATTTAATTTTAAAAATATAACAAATATTTTATTAAAAAAATATTTTTATTATATAATTTTTGTTACATGAATATAATTTTAATAGTAAAAATTTAAAATATTTACTATTTAAAAATATGATAAAAATATTAATTCAAATTTTTATTTAATTTATATAAAATAGTTAAAATAGTCTTAACAGATAAATTTTTGTTTTCAGAAGATAAAAAATTAATATTTTTCCAATTTCGTAACCAAGTCATTTGTTTTTTAAACAAATGGCATGTAGCATAAATTGCTTGATTTTTCATTTCAAAATAATTTATTTCACCATTTAAATATTTCCACATTTGAAAATATCCTACAGAACGAATAGAAGGAAGATGTATTCCTAAATCTTTTCTTTGAAACAATTTAAATACTTCTTCTTCAAAACCTAATTTTAACATTTGTTCAAATCGATTTGTTATATTTCTGTAAGATAATTCTCGATTCATTGTTACTAAACCGAATTGAATAATTCGATAAGGAAAAATACACTTTTTTTTCTTTAAAATACTTGCTGGATTTCCTGTTAAAAAATATATTTCTAAACATCTTACTAATCTAATATGATCATTAACATGAATATTATCCGCAGAAATAGGATCTACTTTTTTTAAAAAAGAATGAATAATATTACTTCTGTTATTTTTTTTAATAAAGTTATAAATTTTTTTACGAAAAGATTCACTTTTAGAAGGTAAAAAATGCAAACCATATATTAAAATATGATAATACAACATTGTTCCTCCAACTAAAAAAGGAATTCTTCCAGACTTAATAATTGAATTAATTTCTATCATGACATCTTTTTTAAATTCAAAAATAGAATAATTTTCTGAAGGATCTTTTATATTAATTAATTTATGTGGAATAATTTCTAATTGATGATGAGTTGGTTTTGCTGTTCCAATATCCATATTTTTATATATTAATGCTGAATCTACACTAATAACGTCTATAGATAAATATTTATAAATACTAAATAAAAAATCTGTTTTTCCTGCAGCTGTAGGACCAATTAAAAATATAACAAATGGTTTATTTTTATTTTGCATATATATTTTTGATTAATGTTGATATATAAAAATTATTGAATATAAAAAATATTATTTATATTTAAATTACTAAATAAATAATATAAGAATTTAATAAATATGAAATATAATTTTAAATTTCATATTAATACTACAATATATTTATTTAATTAAAATACAAATAAAAATAATAAATTTTTATTACAATAACGTATTTTGTAAAAAATGTTATATTTATAAAAAATTAAAATCGTAATTATTGATATATTTTAAAATATTAAATATAATTTTAAAAAAAATAATATACTATTTAATTACACTATAAAAAATAACTTTTTATTTTTTTTAATTTAATATAAAAATTTTCTTTCAAAGAACAAATTCTATATCATATATAAATATATAGTTTATTATTTATATAAAAAAAATATACAACATTAAAAAAAATTTTTTAATTAAATATTTCATATATTCAGTACAATTAATTATTATAAATATTTTTTTTATATAAATTAACTAAATAATTAGTAGAAGAATCATATTCTTTAATTTTTTTATTATTATTTAAATTAGCATAAATTTTTTTTGATAAATTTTTTCCTAATTCTACACCCCATTGATCAAAACTAAAAATATTTGATAATATTCCTTGTACAAAAATTTTATGTTCATATAAACATATTAAAGAACCTAAAATACTAGGAGTTATTTTTTTAAGAACAATAGAATTAGTAGGATTATTTCCTGAAAATAACTTAAAAGGAAGAATAAAATTAATTTCTTTTTTATTATAACCAAGATCATGCAATTCTTGATAAACTTCTTTGGAAGAATTTCCAAACGCCAAAGCTTGTGTTTGAGCAATGAAATGTGATACTAATCTAACATGATTATTATAAGGAGATTTATCATCAAATATAGGAATAATAAAATCACATGGAATTAATTTTGTACCTTGATGTAATAACTGATAAAAAGCATGCTGCCCATTAGTTCCTGGTTCTCCCCAAATAATAGGGCTAGATTGACAACTAATTTTTCTTCCTAAACGATTTATTGATTTTCCATTTGATTCCATATTTGCTTGTTGTAAATACGCTGGAAATCGATGTAAATTTTGATCATAAGGAAGTATACATTCAGTTTCTGATAAAAAAAAATTCGAATACCAAAAACTAATTAATGCTAATATTATAGGAATATTTTTCTCAATTTTAGTATGTAAAAAATGATTATCCATATCATGAGCACCATCTAATAATTTTAAAAAATTATCAAAACCTATAGATAAAGCAATAGATAAACCTGCTGCAGACCATAAAGAATACCGACCTCCTACCCACTTCCAAAATTTAAAAATATTTTCATTAGGTATTCCTAATGAATTCACTTTTTTTGTATTTTCTGATACAGCAAAAAAATGAAAATTTAACAATTCTTTATTTTTTATTTTATTTTTTTTTAGAAACCATTCTTTTGCATTTAAATAATTTAAAATAGTTTCTTCTGTATTAAAAGTTTTCGATACTATTAAAAAAATAGTAGTATCGGGATTGACAATTTTTAATACATCTAACAAATGCTTTCCATCTAAATTCGAAACAAAATGTACCTTTAAATGATTTTTATATAGTTTTAAAGACTCAGTAACCATATAAGGACCTAAATCGGATCCTCCAATTCCAATATTAACAACATCAGTAATTTTTTTTTTAGAAAATCCTCTTAAATTTCCATTAATAACAGATTCAGAAAAATTTTTCATTTTCGATAAAACTATATTAATATCATGCATAACATTTTTATTATTTACATAAATAGGACTATTATTTCTATTTCTTAATGCAATATGTAAAACAGATTGATTTTCAGTTTTATTTATTTTTTTTCCACTAAACATATTTTTAATTTCTGTTTTTAAAAATAATTCTTTAGCTAATTGAAATAAATATTGCAATGTAGTATCTGTAATTCTATTTTTAGAATAATCTAAATAAATTATATTATTGAAATTAATTAAAAATTTTTTACATCTTTCAGAATCTTGAAAAAATAAATCTTTTATATGAACATTTTTCATATCTTTAAAATGAATACACAAATTTTTCCAAGAATGAGTACTAATAGGATCTATATATTTCATATTTAATCTCGTAATTTAATAATTAAATAAATATTTTATATAATTTTTATTTTTATAAATTTAACAATAAATATTAAAATTTAATATAAAAAATTATTTTTTTAAAAAACATATTTTGTATTAATTGAAATTATAATTTTAAAAAAAAGTTATATCAACTATATATATATAAAAAATGAAAAAAAATAAAAAAATTAATAAAAATCTAATATGGATTGATTTAGAAATGACAGGGTTAAAACCAGAAAAAAATTTTATTATAGAAATTGCTACTGTAATAACAAATATTGATTTAAAAATTATTGCGCAAGGACCTGTAATTCCAATTTTTCAAAAAAAATATGTTATTGAATCAATGGACTCATGGAATTTTTTTACTCATACTAAAAATGGATTAATAAAAAAAATTAAAGAAAGCAAATATAATGAAAAAATAGCTGAAAAAAAAACTATTAATTTTTTAAAAAAATGGACAATAAAAAATGAATCTCCTATGTGTGGGAATACAATAAGTCAAGATAGAAGATTTTTATTAAAATATATGCCAAAACTAGAATCTCATTTTCACTATAGAAATATTGATGTTAGTACATTAAAAGAATTAATACTACGTTGGTATCCAGAAAAAAAAGAAATTATAAAAAAAATAAAGAAAAATATTTCTCATTCAGCTATAGATGATATTTATTTATCTATCAAAGAATTAATGTTTTATAAAAAAAATTTCTTTAAAAATATGAAATAAATAAACTTTTATTAGTATATATCTTGAATATGATTTATTTTATGTTAATATAGTTTTTTTATAAAAAATTTTTTGCGGGAATAGCTCAGTTGGTAGAGTACAACCTTGCCAAGGTTGGGGTCACGAGTTCAAATCTCGTTTCCCGCTATAACAAAATTATTTTAAAAAATACAATGATTAAAAATATAAAAAATAATATCTCATAAAAATATATATAAAAAATTTATTTTGTTAAAATATGTTTAAATTTTTTATTAAATTTTTCAATTCTTCCTCCAATATCTGTTGTTCTTTGTTTTCCTGTATAAAAAGGATGACAATTAGAACACACATCTAATGAAATATTTTTTTTTATTGTAGAAAACAAATTCAATTTATTTCCACAAGAGCATATAGCAATAATTTTGTTATACTCAGGATGAATATTTTTTTTCATAAATTTTTCCTAATATGTTATTATTATTTATAATTTAGTATTACATAAATATATTTTAATATTTTTTATAATTTAAAATATATATTTCAAAATATAATTTTGAATAAATAAAAAATAAAATCTATACTATACTAATTATAGTACCAATATTATTTATACATGTACATTTTAAATAATATATTTTATATAACATTCCTATCTCAAAAAAAAAAATTATTTAGAATATTTTTCTAATTAAAAATAATTATACAAAAATATAAATATTTAAAAATATTAAATACAATAAACTCATTAAAATATATTTTTTTTTTTTTTGACAATTTAAAAAAAAAAAATAAAAAAAGAGACAACATTGTGACAACAATACTCAGTGTTAGATTAAAAAATAAAGTTGTAATTGGTGGAGATGGACAAGCTACTTTAGGAAATACAATCATAAAAAGTAATGTAAAAAAAATAAGATCATTATATAAAAATCAAGTAATAGTAGGATTTGCTGGAGGAACAGCAGATGCTTTTACTTTATTTGAACTATTTGAAAAAAAATTAGATATGTATCAAGGTCAATTAAAACGGTCTGCTATAGAACTTGCTAAAGACTGGAGAAGCGATAAAATATTAAGAAAACTAGAAGCTTTATTAGCAGTAGCTGATTGTGAAAATTCACTTATTATAACAGGAACAGGTGATGTCATTCAACCAGAAAGAGATGTAATAGCTATAGGTTCAGGAGGTTCTTATGCACAATCATCTGCTTATGCATTATTAGACAATACCAATCTTAATGCAAAAGAAATTGTCACTAAATCATTAAATATAGCTGCAGATATTTGCATATATACAAATCATAATTTCACTATTACAGAAATACATTCAAAAAAGTAAGGGTTATTCAGATGTATGATATGTCTCCTCGTGAAATAGTTAAAGAACTAAACAAATTTATTATTGGTCAAAAAAAAGCAAAAAAAGCTGTTGCTATTGCTTTAAGAAATAGATGGCGTCGTATGCAATTAAATAAAGAATTACGTTGCGAAGTTATACCCAAAAATATATTAATGATTGGACCAACAGGTGTAGGAAAAACTGAAATAGCCAAAAGATTAGCAAAATTAGCAAAAGCACCTTTTATAAAAATAGAAGCTACAAAATTTACTGAAGTAGGTTATGTAGGAAAAGAAGTAGATTCTATAATTAGAGATTTAACAGATATAGCTGTAAAAATAATTAAAATAAAAAAAATTAAAAATAATAAAAAACGTGCTTCTGAAATAGCTGAAGATAAAATTTTAGACTTATTAGTACCTTCTCTAAACAAAGATTGGAAAAAAACAGAACAAAAAAATGAAAGACCAAAGACAACAATTGAAGTATTTAGAAAAAAATTACGAGAAGGAAAATTAGACGATAAAGAAATCAAAATTAATGTGTCTAGTTCTCCTTTAGGTGTAGAAATAATGGCTCCACCTGGTATGGAAGAATTAACTAATCAATTACAATCCTTATTTCAAAATTTAGGAGGTACAAAGAAAAATACAAGAAAATTAAAAATAAAAGATGCAATGAAATTATTAATAGAAGAAGAATCTGCTAAAATGATTAATTTCGAAGAAATAAAAAGAGAAGCGATACATCAAGTAGAACAAAATGGAATTGTTTTTATTGACGAAATAGATAAAATATGTAAAAGAAGTGGTCATAATAATTCAGGTTCTGACATTTCTAGAGAAGGTGTTCAAAGAGATTTGCTTCCTTTAGTAGAAGGATGTACAGTATCTACTAAACATGGAATAGTTAAAACTGATCATATTTTATTTATTGCTTCTGGTGCTTTTCAAATATCCAAACCTTCTGATTTAATACCAGAACTACAAGGTAGACTACCTGTCAGAGTAGAATTAAAAGCTTTAACTGTAAATGACTTTGAAAAAATTTTAACAGAACCTAAATCATCTTTAACTTTACAATATACAGCTTTAATGCATACAGAAGGAGTAATAATTAATTTTACAAAAAAAGGAATAAGAAAAATTGCAAAAGCTGCTTGGCAAGTAAATGAATCTATGGAAAATATAGGTGCTCGTAGATTATATACTGTTTTAGAATATTTAATGGAAGATATATCTTTTCATGCTAATGAAAAAAATGGTGAAACTATAAAAATTAATTCCAATTATGTATCACAACATCTAGATAAATTAGTATCTAATGAAGATCTCAGTAGATTTATTTTATAATATGCTCTATATTATTCTATTTAAACAATAGGTATCCTTCTCAGAATGAATCTGAGACAGGAAACTTGTTGTATAAAAAATTTAAAAACAGGTTACTGAATATGAATAAATTAATTAATGCTAAAATAACAAAAATAAAAAAATGGAGCGAAAAATTATTTAGTATAAGATTAAAATCTTCTATAAATAATTTTATTCCTGGTCAATTTAACAGAATCGTTATGAAATATGATGATTCTAAGGAAACCATACAAAGAGCATATTCATATGTTAACCCTCCTAATAATAAAAATATTGAATTTTATATTGTTTTGATACCAAATGGAAAATTAACTACTAAATTATATCAACTAAAAAAAAATGATATATTACAAATATACAAAAATTCTTTTGGTTTTTTCACAATCGAAGAAATTCCAACATGTGAAAATATTTGGATGATTGCTACAGGTACTGCTATTGGACCATATTTATCTATATTACAATATAAAAAAAATATTAATAAAAAATTTAAAAAAATAATTTTAATATATGCAGTTCGATATTATAAAGATTTAAATTATCTTAAATTACTAAATAAACTAAAAAAAAAATATAAAGGAAAATTATATATTCAAATAATTTTAAGTAGAGAAAAAAAAATTAATACTTTGTATGGCAGAATTCCATTTTTATTACAAGAAAAAATAATAGAAAAAAAAATAGGAGTATTTATTAATAAAGACAATACTCATATAATGCTATGTGGAAATCCTAATATGGTTAAACAAACTAATAAAATATTAGTAGAAAAATATTTTTTAAAAAAAAATCTACGTAGAGAACCAGGGAATATTACAATTGAACATTATTGGTAATATATTTTCATAAAATATATATTAAATATTTAATCAACAATTATTAAAATTAAAATAAATTACATCTCTTATATTTTTTAAACCTAAAATTATCATAATTAATCTATCTAACCCTATTGCAATACCAGAACAAGGAGGTAATTTATTTTTTAAAACGTTTAAAAATCGATAATCAATTTTTACTGTAGATAATTTTTTTTTCTTCCTATCTATAATATCCTGTTTAAATCTTTCTTTTTGTTCATAATAATCTATTAGTTCACAAAAACCATTACCCAATTCTAAACCTTTAAAATATACTTCAAATCTATCAGAAAGCCGAAAATCATTAAAATTTAATTTAGCCAAAGAAGAGTGCCAATATGGAAAATGATAAACCATTATAGGATTAGATTTTCCAATATACGGTTCAATACCTAAAAAAAATAAAGAATCAAAAATAGATTTAAAATCTTTTTCTTTTAGAATAGAAGAATGTATACCTAATTTTTTAGAAACTTTTATAATACGTTTTAAATCAGGATCAAATGGATTTATATTAAGATATTTTATAAATATTTTTTTATACGAAATAATTTCTGCTTTACGACAATTAAGTATTTCTTGTAAAAAAATGTTAACTTCATACATAAGTTCAAACATATCATAAAAAGGTAAATACCACTCTAACATTAAAAATTCATGATTATGATTTTTTCCATATTCCGAATTCCTAAAACTATGACAAATTTGATATATGGGTCCTATACCTTTAGAAAGTAATCGTTTCATATGATATTCTGGACTTGTAACTAACCATAAAGGTAATTTTTTATCAGTATCATTTTCTAATTTAAAAAATGTTTTAAATGGAAATAAATTGGAATCTGTAACTGTATTTCTAGATAAACTAGGAGTATCTACTTCAAGAATATTTTTTTCATGAAAAAACAATCGAATTTTATTAATTATTTTGGATTTATGTAAAAAAATTTTCATTTTCAATTTATAAAAGTTTTTAAAAAAATATTTTTATATAAAAAAATTAATTATATTTTTTAAATTTATTTTTTATTTAAGAAATAAAAACTATAAAGATTAAATCTTTATAGTTTTTATGTTTTATATTTTTATTTTTTAAAATATATGTATATTGAATAGTTTTTAAATTTTATTAAATATAATAAAAAAATTTTATTGGTTCATAGCATAAGAATAATGAAAATTTGGTGTACCTGTTTTTGAAACTGTTAATACACTTTTTATACAAAACATTTTAGTATTAGAATCATTTTTATCTAAACTTGAAGGATTTTTTTCTAATAAACCTGTATTTACTGCAATTATTTTAATAGTGTTAGGATCTAAAATTTTTATTTTATAATGAAAATTAGGAGTAGTAGGAGTATATTTTAATAATTTCTGATTATCTTGTAATAATTTTAAATATGCTGGATTTAATACATCTTCATTAGCATATAAAGAAATTAATTGTTGTAATTCTGGATCTTTAACAGTATTTTTGAATTCTTTTACAAATTTAGGTATAGAATCAGAAGTTAAATCTTTTCCGTTAATGCTATAATATGAATTATTAAAATTATTTAAAAATTCATGCTTAAATGCTTTTGTTTTTTTTAATTTCTTAAAAGATTTTTGATATATTTTTTGAAAATCAAAAAATTCAGAACTAGAATTAATAGTATCTAAACACTTCCAATAAATTTTTTTATTTAATTGATTTGATTTATTTTTTTGAAAATTATACTTTTTAATGTTTTTATTTATATTTTTTATAAATTCTCTTCTCAGATCTAATCTTTTATGTTTTTTATAATAAAATTTATTATTTTTTACTGAATCAACTTGATCAAACAAATAAAATTTATTTTTTTTATCTTCTTTATATATTGAATCAAAAGAATTTTTTATTTCTTGCAAAATATTAATAGGAACTAAAGATGATTTTAATAATTTTAATATAGGATATATTTTTTTACTATTTTCTTCATGATTAGTACTAATTATTTTATTTAATAAATTACAACATGAAATAGAAATAGATGTTAAAAAGTTTGATTTTTCATCTTTGTATATAGATTCATTTTTTATTTTTTTTTTTAATTTATCAATTTTTAAAGACAAAATAATTCTTTTCTCTAACATATTGATAAATTTTTTTAAATTATTCGTATAATTAATTTTTTTATCTTTTCTAAATTCATTAAATACAATTGGTAAATTCCAATGATTGTCATTAGATTCATATTTTTTTTCTTGTATTGAAAAGTCATTATATTTTGAATTAATAGAATTTTTTTTAATATTTAATTGATTATTTGTATATTTACTATTAAATGAATTTTTTTTATTATGTTTTATATGAAGATTATTTTTTTTATGGTGTATACATTTATTATTTGAATAAAATTTATGAATACGTTTATTTTTTTTAGAATTATGAGATATCTGATTAATTAATACATATTCTTGTAAAGGAGATGTTTCATGATTTATTGCATTTTTCTTTTTACATTTTTTATTTTTTTTAATTAAAAAATCTTTGTCAATTTTTTCTACAGTGTCAAATTTATTATTTCTTATAGCTCTATATATAAAAGGTTTATCTTCTGGAATAATAGTAATGACAGTACTTTTTTCTGTAATAATTTTTTTGTTTTTTTTTATTTCAGAATCCGGAATTAGATATTCTGATTTTTGAATATTAAAAATATAATCTTGTTCTTTATCTGTATAATATGAAGTATTATTTTTTTGTAATTTTTCTAATGAAATCATATTGAATCCTTAATTCGTTATTTCTTTTATTTGTATTTTTATTCAACTTTTTTTATTAGTCAAGTTTTTTATTGAAATTTTTATATTTTTTTTTAAATTATATTTTTTAACAAAATACACAAAAAATTTATGTTAAAATAATTTAAAAATATTATAATTCTAAAAAAAATAAAAAAATTAAAACATGGAAATATCAATACAAAATATAAAAGAAAATAGTAGATTTTATAATTATTTAATAAAACTAGGAATTAATATAAATATAAATTCTAATATTAAATTAATTTTAAATAAAAAAAAAATAAAATTATACGATACTCAAAATCCAAAACTGGGAAATTTCTATATTGATTTTACTAATAAAAAAATTTCTTATAGAATAAACAATAGAAAAAAAGAATCTCTCATTCAAGCTATAAAAATAAAAAACAATCCTTATCCTAATGTATTAGACATGACTGCAGGTTTAGGTAGAGATTCTTTTATATTAGCTGCTTCAGGTTGTCATGTTCTGATGTTAGAAAGAAATCCAATAATTTTTATTCTGTTAAATAATGCATTACATAGAGCATATAAAAACCCTAAAATTGGAAAATGGGTTAAATCAAGAATAAAATTTTTTTTTGAATCTAGCTTCAATATTTCTAACATATCTTTTACAGTCAAACCTGAAGTAATTTATATAGATCCGATGTATTGTATAAAAAAAAGAAAATCTAATCCAAAAAAAGATATGCAATTCTTAAATAAAATCATAAAAAATAAAGATCAAGATTCAAATAAATTAATATTTATTGCAAGAAATATTAATTGTAAAAAAATAGTAGTAAAAAGACCATTAAACGGATCTTATATAGGAAATATTAAAACTAAAAATAGTATATTTAGTAAAAAACATAGATTTGATATATATCAACCTATTTTAAAAAAATAAAATTTTTTTATAATAAAATATTATCAGTACGTATTTTTAAGACGCGATATCAACTTTATTCCTAATATTAATAAAAAAATAATAAATATCGAAATTCCTAACCAATGACCTAAATACCAAAATAAACCACCTAAAGTACTACATACACTAGATCCTAAATAATAAAAAAATAAATATAAAGAAGCTGCTTGACCTCTAGATTTATTAGCTGCAACACCAATCCAACTACTTGAAACAGAATGAGCAGCAAAAAATCCTGAAGAAAAAATAATTAATCCTATAACTATAAAAATAGTAAAATTTAATTGCGTGATTAATACTCCAAAAATCATAGATAATAAAGATATAATTAAAATATTTTTTCTTCCATATTTACTAATTAAAGTTCCTGCTTTTGGAGAAGTATATACACCAGTTAAATATATTAAAGAAATTGAAGCTATTGTCATCTGATTTAAATGAAAAGGATATGTCATTAATCTATAAGTAATATAATTAAATAAAGTAATAAAACTACCCATAATAGTAAATCCGATGATAAACAAAACTGACAATACACTATCTCGACACTGTGTAAATATATTATTAAAAAATCTATTTTGGTTAATTGGACTAGAAAAAAAATTTTTAGAATTAGGTAATAAATAAATAAATGTGATCGAAGAAAAAAATGAAACTATTCCAACTATAAAAAAAGCAATTTCCCAAGAAAAATAATGAGCTGTAAAACCAGATAAAACACGTCCAAATAAACCACCTATTGTGTTTCCACTAATATACAAACCCATAGTAAAACCTAGAACCTTAGGATGAATTTCTTCGCTAAGATAGGACATAGCAACCCCAACTACACCACTTAAAGTTAATCCTATCAAAGATCGCATTAAAATGATTTCCATCCAACTATCCATTTGAAAACATAATATCGTCAATAACGAAGAAATAATCAAAGACACTGACATAACAATCTTTCTACCAAAATAATCAGATAAAAAACCACTGAATAACATACCAATCGCCATCATAAAAGTAGCAACAGACAGAGATAATCCACTTTCTACTGTATTTAAATGAAATTTTTGTGAAAAAATAGGCAATATTGGTTGTACACAATATAATATTGAAAAAGTAGAAAACCCTGCTAGGAATAAAGAAAAAATTACTTTATTAAATTCTTTTGTATTTTTATTAATAAATTTACTATTTTTTACTTTTGTAAAAAAAAATTTAAGAATTTTTTGATTATTCTGAATATTTTCTTTTTTCTCTGTATATTCTTTTGTTCTTCGTAATTGAATCAAAATATATTCCTTCCAAATAATTATAATAAATTTTTTATTTATTTTTTTATGAAAAAATTAAACATTATTATTATAATAATTAAATAATTTTATAAATAAAAAAATCCTTTATATACCATACTAGCTGGACCAATCATATATAAGGAATAGGGTTCACCATTCCATAATATATTTAAATCTCCTCCTTTTAAACTCACTCTTACTGTTTTATTTAAAAAATTATTTAAAATTCCTATTGCTACAGAAGCACATGCACCACTACCACAAGATAAAGTTTCTCCTACACCTCTTTCATATACTCGTAATTTTATATTATTTCGGTCAATTATTTCTACAAAATTAACATTTACTCCTTTTGGAAAATAAATATTTTCGTTAAAAAATTTACCAATAATATCTATTTTAATTCTATTTATATCTTTTACTAAAATAACACAATGAGGATTTCCCATAGATACAACATAAAAATGAATTTTTTTGTTATTAAATTGAATAAAATACTTTTTTTTATCTTGATTAATTTGAAAAGGTATTAATTCATTTTTAAAAATAGGAATTCCCATATTAACTTTTATGTTATTTTTATCAAAAAACTCTAAAAACATAATAGATTTTTTTGTACTAACACAAATTTTTTTCTTACTGCTAACATTTTCTATAAAAATAAATTTTGCGATACATCTCACTCCGTTTCCACATTGATATACTTCTTTACCATTTGAATTAAATATACGATAGAAAAAATCTATATTTTTTATTTTTGAGTTTTCCAATAATAAAAATTGATCAAATCCAATTCCTGTATTTCTATTAGAAAGATTTTTAATTGTTACATTAGAAAAAAAATTATTATTTTTAATATTGTTAATAACAACAAAATCATTTCCTGTTCCATGCATCTTAGAAAAATATATTTTTTTTTTATTATTTTTCAAAGATGTTTTTTTACTAATAATCATCTTTTATCTCTTATTAATTGTTAATATTAAAATCATTATAAAACATATTTCATATACTATTTATCTATACCTGTGTTATATTATATTTTGTTATATTACATATTTTATTAAAATTTAAAAAATATTTCATCTAATACTATTTAAAAAATTTTACATTAAAAATTAAGTTATTAAATATGAACAATACATGTGTAATAAAAAAAAATAATTTTAATAAATTATTTTTAGAAATAACATTAAAAATAGAAAAAATAATAGATGATTATTCAGGAAATAAAAATCTAGATTATGAAATGAACCAAAATATTTTCACAATCTTTATTAATGAGAAAAAAATTATTATTAATAAACAAGAATATTTACAACAAATATGGATGGCAACAACAAAACAAGGTTATCATTTTGCATTAAAAAAAAAAAAATGGATTTGTATTAGAAATAATATAAATATTTGGGTTTTATTAAAAAAAATATTTAAAAAAGAACTACAAGAAGATATCATCACAATATAATATTTTTAAAAAATTAATTTTTTATTAAAAATATATAATCAACTTTAAAATATTTTATACAATGTTAAAAATAATTACTAGAAAAAGCCCTTTAGCTTTAGCACAAACTAAATATGTACAAAAAAAATTATATTGTATTAATCCTAAATTAAAAATTCAGTTAATTCCGATTCAAACCAAAGGAGATATAATTTTTAAAAAATTCAAAAAAAATTATATTGACACTAAAAGATTATTTGTAGAAGAATTAGAAATAGCTTTACTACAAAATAAAGCAGATATTGCAATTCATTCCACTAAAGATATGCCTATACAAATGCATCCCAAACTAATCTTATCAGGAATCTGTAAGCGAGAAAATCCTTTAGATGCATTTGTATCAAATAAATATCAAACATTGCAGGAATTACCACAAGGATCAGTTATTGGAACATCCAGCGCAAGAAGAAAATGTCAATTATTATTTTTAAGACCTGATTTATTAATTACACCTATACGAGGTAATATAGAAACTAGATTAAAAAAATTAGATCAAGGAAAATATGATGCAATCATTTTAGCTGTAGCAGGATTAAAAAGATTAAAATTAAAATGTCGAATTAATGAAATAATTAGTCCTACAATATTATTACCATCTTGTGGACAAGGATCAATAGGCATTCAATCTAAATTAGATGACAATAAAATAAATTTTTTAATAAAAAAAATAAATCATAAAAAAAGTTATTTACGTACATTAGCAGAAAGATCATTTTGTAAAAAAATAGGTTCTAGTTGCCAATTTCCAATAGGAAGTTTTGCTATTTTAAAAAAAAATAAATTGTTTCTTCGAGGATTAATAGGATCTCCTAACGGAGAAAATATTATAAAAGGAGAAAAAATAGGAAATTTTTTTGAAGCAAAAAAAATTGGGAAACATTTAGCAAAAGAAATTCTTAATAAAGGCGCAAAAAAAATAGTTGACAATTTTTTAAAAACAAAAAAAAAATCACAATGAATATTTTAATTGTTCGACCTATTTTAGATGCAAAAATTTTAATGAAAAAATTTTTGAAAAAAGGTATCAAAAGTCATATTTTTCCAATTATTTCATTTAAAAAAGGAAAAGAAATAAATATTTTGCCAAAAATAATAAAAAATTTACCACAAAAAAGTATAATTATTTTTGTTTCTAAACAAGCTATAAAATATACATTAAGTATATTACAAGAAAAAAAAATTAAATTTCCTAAAAAATTATATTTTTATACTATTGGTTATCATTCATCCTTAATATTAAAAAAATATGTTCCTTATCCAGTAAAATATCCTAAAAAAAAAGAAAATAGTGAAGAATTATTAAAAATATTAATATTAAAAAAAAATATTAAAAAAAAAAAATACTGATATTAAAAGGAAATAATGGAAATACATTATTACAAAAAAAATTGGAAAAATATGGATGTGATGTAAGTATATTAGAATGCTATCAACAAGTTTTTCACTCTTATACAAAAATAAAAAATAAAAAAATAGATTTTTCAAAAATTGATACATTAATTGTTACTAGTAATAATATACTAATACATTTATATAATTTATTTTATAAAAAAAATAAAATTAGTTGGTTATTAAATTGCAAAATTTTTTGTATTGGTTTAAACATGAAGGAAAAAGCCAAAAAATTGGGATGGAAAAAAATATATTTTTTGAAATATTCAAATAATGAATTTATTTATAAAAAAATACTATACTTTTTTCGGCGAAAGAGGATTTGAACCTCTGACCTACTGGTCCCAAACCAGTTGCGCTACCAAGCTGCGCTATTCGCCGTTTTAATAAAAATTTTGGGTGGTTAATGGGATTTGAACCCATGACCACTGGAATCACAATCCAGAGCTCTACCAACTGAGCTATAACCACCATTATATAATATTATATCTGTACATATCAAAATATAATTATTAAAAAAATAAAAATTACAAAATTAAAAATATTTTGCGCTTGTCAGGATTCGAACCTGAGACATATACCTTCGAAGGGTATCGCTCTATCCAGACTGAGCTACAAGCGCGTATTAGTGATTCATTTTTTATTTTTTATAATATAATTTTATTAAATTTTTATAAATTAAAAAAATTATTTTGTAATTAAAAAATTTAAAAAATTGTTTTTTTTTAAATAATTATTTACATTATACGATAAAATTTTTAATAATCAAATATATATTTATAATATTTAAAAAAATTAAATTTTAAAAATAATTAGGCTCTTTTCATCATATCAAAAAATTCATCATTTGTTTTTGTCATAGCTAATTTATTAATTAAAAATTCCATTGCATCTATTTCGGTCATAGGATGTATAATTTTTCTCAAAATCCACATTTTTTGTAATTCTTCCGGAATAGTTAATAATTCTTCTTTTCTTGTACCTGATCTATTATAATCAATTGCTGGAAAAACTCTTTTTTCTGCAATTTTTCTAGACAATGGTAATTCCATATTTCCAGTACCTTTAAATTCTTCATATATAACTTCATCCATTTTAGAACCTGTATCAATTAAAGCAGTAGCAATAATAGTTAAACTACCACCTTCTTCTACATTTCTCGCAGCTCCAAAAAATCTTTTCGGTCGATGTAATGCATTTGCATCTACACCTCCTGTCAGTACTTTTCCTGAAGCAGGTACAACAGTATTATATGCTCTAGCCAATCGAGTAATAGAATCTAATAATATTATTACATCTTTTTTATGTTCTACTAATCTTTTAGCTTTTTCTATAACCATTTCAGCTACTTGCACATGTCTAGAAGCAGGTTCATCAAATGTAGATGCTACTACTTCTCCTTTTACCAATCTTTGCATTTCTGTAACTTCTTCAGGTCTTTCATCAATCAAAAGAACCATTAAAACACAGTCAGGATGATTGTATGCAATACTTTGAGCAATATTTTGTAATAAAATAGTTTTTCCTGCTTTAGGAGGTGCTACTATTAAACCTCTTTGACCTCTTCCAATAGGAGAAGCTAAATCTAATACTCTTGCTGTTAAATCTTCTGTAGATCCATTACCTCTTTCCATTCTAAGTCTTGAATTAGCATGCAATGGAGTTAAATTTTCAAACAGAATTTTGCTTCTAGCATTTTCTGGTTTATCATAATTAACTTTATTAACTTTTAAAAGTGCAAAATATCGCTCCCCTTCTTTTGGAGGACGTATTTTTCCTGATATAGTATCTCCTGTTCGTAAATTAAATCTTCTTATTTGACTAGGAGACACATAAATATCGTCAGGTCCAGCTAAATAAGAACTATCTGCTGATCGAAGAAATCCAAATCCATCTTGTAAAATTTCTAAAACTCCATTTCCAAAAATATCTTCTCCGCTTTTAGAATGTTGCTTTAAAATTGCAAAAATAATGTCTTGTTTACGCATACGCGCTAAATTTTCCAATCCCATTTGTTCGCCAAGAATTATAAGTTCAGAAACTGGTGTATTTTTAAGCTCGGTAAGATTCATAATGGTGGGGTTCATGTTTAACTTGAAATATTTTTTTTGAAATGCGATTAAATGCAGTAAAATATAAAAAAATTTTTTTAAATTTTTAATATTTTGTTAATTTAAAAATATATGTAAAAATAATATATTTATTTTGAATAAAAAATTTTATATTGATGTGACAATAATATATTATTTATTGTATAAAATCTATTATTTTTAACATATTAAAAATATTTTATATTATATAGACAGTTCTTTTATATGAAGATTTAAAAACTCTTCTAACTCAAAAATAGATATTGATCCAACTTTAGTAGCTATTAAATTAGACTTATGGAATAATAATAAAGTAGGTATTCCTCTAATAGAATATTTAGGTGCCGTATTGGGATTTTCATCAATATTAATTTTATAAAATATTACTTTTTCTTTATATTTTATAGATATTTCTTCTAATATAGGCATTAGTACCTTACATGGATTGCACCAATCTGCCCAAAAATCAACTAATACTAACTTTTTTTCTTCTGTGATTTTTTCAGAAAAATTTTTATCCGATATCTTATAAATATTTGTATTCATTTTTTTTCCTTACAAAAATTAATTCATAAATTTGAATATTAAATACTTTCTAATTTAATAGTTTTTTTATTTTGTTAATATTTTTTTTATTTTTTATAAAACAATTATTTTTAATGTATTCATTTTTTTTAATAAAAACAATATCTTTTTTTGGTAATTCATTAATAAACCTGCTAGGTAAAGAACATTGATTGTGTCCAAAAATAGTACGATTTTTAGAATAAGTTAAAAATAATTGTTTTTTTGCTCTAGTAATTCCTACGTATGCTAATCTTCTCTCCTCTTCAATATTATTGTTTTGTATACTAATATAATGTGGAAGAATATTTTCTTCCATACCTACTATAAAAACAAAATTAAATTCTAAACCTTTCGAAGCATGTAAAGTCATTAATGTAACTCTATTTTTTATTTCATCTATACTAATAGAAAGTGAATCATTTGATACATGAATTAAAATATTTGATAATATATGTGATAAATTACATTTTCTATTTTTTTGTATCTCTTTTTTACATATATCATAAAATATTTTTTCAAAAAATATTACATTTTTCCAAATTGTATCAAATTTAAATTTATTATCACAATTTTTTTGTATCCAATTTTTATAATTTATTTCTAATATAATTTTTTTTAATATTTTATGTACATCATAAGTAGAAATTTTTTTTATCCAAGTACAAAATCTAGATAAACGATCAAAAATTTTTACACTCAAAATTTTTTTAAAATTTACATTCGTACTAGCATTATATAAACTGCAATTATTTTCTTTAGCAAAATTTTTCAATTTTAATAAAGTTGTTTTTCCTATTAATCTTGAAGGTACATTGACAATTTTTAAAAATGCAACATCATCATAAAAATTTGCAATAAATCTAATATAATACGTTAATATTTTTATTTCATAAAAATTAAAAATAGAAGTATTTCCATAAATTACATAAGGTATTTTTTTTTCAACAAAAATTTTTTCAAATATTTTAGATTGATAATTATTCCTGTATAAAATTGCATATTCTCCATAATAACTTTTACTCGCTATTTTATGCGAATTAATCTCATTAATTACTGTTAATACTTCATCAGTCTCATTTTCTGCTATAAATATTTTTGCACAAAAATTACTATGTATATTAGAAAACATTTTTTTTTTAAAAAAATGCATATTATTAGAAATCAAAGTATTTGCAATATTTAAAATTCTCTTAGAAGATCGATAATTTTCTTCTAAAAATATTATTTTTATTTTAGGAAAATCTTTTTTTATTAAATGTATATTTTTAGGATCTGAACCTCTCCAAGAATAAATTGATTGATCATCATCACCGACTAAAGTAAAATTGTTTTTTTGAGTCAACATTGTAATTAATTTGTACTGATTACGATTAGTATCCTGATATTCATCTACTAATAAATAACTTATTTTATTTTTCCAATACATTCGAAAATTAAAATTTTTTTTCAATAATAAAACAGTAAAAAAAACTAAATCATCAAAATCTAAAGAATGTATTTTATTTAAATATTTTTCATACAGTGAATAACAATATAAAAAATCTTTCTGATGATTATATTTTCTCGATAAATAAGCATTTTTATAATCTAATAAGTTATTTTTTAAACTAGATATAAAAAAAATTAGTTTATTAATTAAATTAGAATCTTGAAATAAAACAGATCTTGTAATATTTTTTAAAATTTTTTTTTTATCATTTTCATTTATAATAGAAAAATTAGATTTTTTTTCAATAAGATTTATTCCTGATTGTATTATTTTTAAACCAAGTGCATGAAAAGTAGTTACTAAAACTTTAGACATAGAATGATTTACGATAAAATCATTACATATACGATCTTGCATTTCTTTTGCTGCTTTATTAGTAAAAGTAATAGCTAAAATTTTACTAGGATTATAGTTACATTTATTTATTAAATAATATATTTTTTCAGTAATAACTTTTGTTTTTCCTGATCCAGCTCCAGCTAATACTAAACAAGGTCGATGTATAGTTTTTATTACATTTTTTTGCTGTACATTTAAATTATTCATCATAATAATTTTTTTTGAAAAATATTTAAAAATAGTAATATATATTGCACAAAATAAATAATATTGTATATTTTTCTACATGAATATACAATATTTTTAAAATTTTATAAAAAAATTGTTAAAAAAAGTTAATTATTTTTTGTCTTCTTCATATAAGAACGTAATTTCTTTCCAACAATTTCAATAGGATGATTTCTAATATTTTCATTTATATTTTTTAAAGTACTATTATCTATGTTAGAATAATCACAATCAGAAATTTTTTGTAATTCATCTAAATTTAAATTTTGAAAAAATGGTTTCAATAATGGAATAGCTTTTTCTGTAAAAATATAGTTTCCATATTCCGCAGTATCAGATATTACAATATTCATTTCATATAATCTTTTTCTTGCTATTGTATTGGCAATTAATGGTAATTCATGTAATGATTCATAATACGCAGATTCCTCTAAAATTCCTGATTCTGTCATTATTTCAAAAGCAAGTTCAATTCCTGATTTTAATATTGCTGCCATCACTATACCATTTTTAAAATATTCTTCTTCATTAATATCTATTTTAGAATATATAGCTTTCTCAAATAAAGAATTTTTAGTTTTTTTTCTCCAAAAAATTAATTTCTGATCATTGTTATTCCAATCTTGAATCATTTTTTTAGAAAATTCACCTGATAAAATTTCATCCATATGATATTCAAAAAGAGGTCTCAAAATTTTTTTCAATTGTACAGATAAAGAACATATTTTTATTTTAGATGCATTATGAAATCTATCCATCATTAAAGTTATACCTCCTTTTTTTAAAGATTCTGTTAATATTTCCCATCCTTTTTGAATAATATTTACAGAATATTTTGAATTTCTTCCATTTTGAATCAATTTTTTATAATATAATAAAGAAGCAGATTGTAACATTCCACATAAAATAGTTTGCTCTCCCATCAAATCAGATTTAACTTCTGCTGAAAAAGAAGATTCTAGTACTCCTGCTTTATCACTTCCAATGGAATGAGCCCATGATTTTGCTACCGATAATCCTATTGAATATGGATCATTTTTTTCATGTACTGCTATTAATGTAGGAACTCCAAATCCTTTTTTATATTCTTCACGAACTTCAGTTCCTGGGCATTTTGGAGCTACCATAATAACTGTAATATCACTTCGAATTTTTTGACCCATTTCAATAATATTAAAACCATGAGAATATCCTAAAACCGATTTTTTTTTCATGAAAGGAATAATTTCTTGTATTACTTTGGAGTGCTGTTTATCTGGAGTTAAATTTATTACTAAATCCGCTGTTGGAATAACTTCTTTATATGTTCCAATAAGAAAATTATTTTTAATAGCATTATTCCAAGATAAATTTTTTTTTGCAATTGAAGATCTTCGTAATGCAAAAGTTACATTTAAACCTGAATCTCTCATATTTAATCCTTGATTTAGTCCTTGAGAACCACAACCAATAATTACAATATTCTTATTGATAAGAAAATTTTTAGATTCTTTAAATTCTCTTTTTTTCATAAATCGACATTTTCTTAATTGAATTAATTTTTGTCTAAAATTTAATTTATTAAAATAATTATTCATCTATTAAACCTTTGGATAAATTAAAATTTACAAGCGTATAAAAACTAAATTTATTTTTTTAACAAAAACATTTTTTAAAAAATATTTTTATTTTTTTTATTAATTTATAAATTTAATATGTATTAAAAATTTTTTTATCAAATAAAAAATTTATTTTACCAAATATTAGTACTAAAAATTACAAAACTAGATCAACTTTATTTATATCTCTTACAGCTCCTTTATCAGCACTAGTAGCAAAAAAAGCATAATTTTTTAAAGCATAAGATACTTTTCTATTTCTTTTAATAGGTTTATAAGCATTAACACCTTTATTTATTTCATTTTTCATTCTTATTTTTATTTCTTCTTCGTTTATATTTAAAGTAATTTTTCTATTAGGAATATCAATAATTATATTATCGCCGTTTTGTACCAATGCAATTAATCCTCGACTAGAAGCTTCAGGCGAAATATGTCCAATAGATAATCCGGCAGTACCTCCAGAAAAACGACCGTCTGTAATCAGAGCACATTGTTTATCTAAACCTACAGATTTTAAATAAGTAGTAGGATATAACATTTCTTGCATTCCAGGACCTCCTTTTGGTCCTTCATATCTAATTACAATAATATCTCCAGAAATAATTTTTTTATTTAAAATTGATTTTACTGCTTCTTCTTGACTTTCATATACCTTTGCAGTGCCGCTAAAAAAAAGAATATCTTTATCTACACCTGCAGTTTTTACTACACAACCATTTTTAGCTAAATTACCGTATAAAATTGCTAATCCTCCATCAGAACTATAAGCGTTTTTACAAGATCTAATACATCCTTTAATCCGATCAAGATCTAAGCTTTTCCATTCACAAGATTGAGAAAAAGCTTTAACTGTTCTTTCTCCTTTAGGAGCAGCAAGATACATTTTTTTAATATTTTTATCATCTGTTACAGTTATATCATATTCTTGTAAAGTCTGTAATAAAGTATTATGTAAAACATTTTTTACATTAGTAAATATTAATTTTTTTTTGTTTAATTCATTCAAGATTCCTATAACACCTCCTGCTCTATGAAAATCTTCTATATGATATAAATTAGTACTAGGAGATAATTTACAAATATTCGGTATTTTTCTGGATAAAATATCTATATCACTCATTTTAAAATCAATATTTCCTTCTTGTGCAGCAGCTAATAAATGTAAAATAGTATTTGTAGATCCACCCATTGCTATATCTACACACATAGCGTTTTTAAAAGATTGAATATTAGCAATTGATCTTGGAAGAACTGAATAATCGTTCTGTTCATAAAATTGTTTAGTTAGTTCAACAATTTTTTTACTAGATTCAACAATTAATTTTTTTCGAATTTTATGCGTTGCTAATATTGTTCCATTACCTGGTAAAGCTAAACCTATAGCTTCCATTAAACAATTCATAGAATTTGCTGTAAACATTCCAGAACAAGAACCACAAGTAGGACAAGAAGATAATTCGATTTTTTTTACAAATTTATCACTGATATTTTTATTCGCACTATTAGAAATCGCATCCACTAAATCTAATTTAATAATTTTATTATTTTTTTCATCCGAAAATATTTTTCCTGCTTCCATTGGACCTCCGGAAACAAAAATAGTTGGAATATTTATTCGTAATGCAGCCATAAACATTCCTGGAGTTATCTTATCACAATTAGATATACAAATCATGGCATCAGCACAATGTGCATTAACCATATATTCTACTGAATCTGCAATCAAATCTCGAGAAGGAAGAGAATACAACATTCCAGAATGACCCATTGCAATTCCATCATCAATAGCTATTGTATTAAATTCTTTTGCTACTCCTCCAAATTCTTTTATCTTTTTACAAACAATTCTACCTATTTCATTCAAATGTATATGACCTGGAACAAATTCTGAAAAAGAATTTACAACCGCAATAATTGGTTTTTTAAAATCTTTTTCTATCATCCCTGTAGCTCTCCATAATGCACGAGCTCCTGCCATATTTCTTCCTTCTGTAGTAATTTTAGATCGAAATTTAGGCATGTATAATTTATCCTATACAATATATTTTTTTAAAATTATAAAAATATCTTTTAATAAATATTTTAAGAAAAAATAACAGAAAGGTTGATTGTTACAAATAAAAAAATTTTAATTTTATTATTTAAATATTTTTAATAATTAGGATTTTAAAAATAAAGAATTTTATTGAATTAATAAGATTTTCAGGGATGGAGGGACTTGAACCCACAACTTTCGGTTTTGGAGACCGATGCTCTACCAATTGAACTACATCCCTATTTTTGATTTTATATTTTTTAGAGTTAATAAATTTTATTTTTTTAAAATTATAAAATTTTAAAAAATAAAAAGTAATGTATAATTTTAAATACATGTATTTTTTTATTTTTAATATACTACATTAGTTTTTTAATTTAGTAAAATATATTTAAAATGTTTATAAGAAAAATAATTTTTTCAAAAAATCAAAATTGTTAATATTTTTTATTAATTATTTCTTTTCTTTTATTTAATACTCTTAAATGGAATAAAAAATGAAACTACCAATTTATTTGGATTATGCTGCAACTACCCCAACAGACCCTATCGTAGTTAAAGAAATGTTAAAATATTTAAAAATCAAAAATAATAAATTCGGAAATGCATCTTCTCGTTCGCATAAATTTGGTTGGATTGCAGAAGAATGTGTAGAAAATGCAAGACAAAAAATAGCGGATTTTTTTCATGCGGATTATCGAGAAATTACATTTACTTCAGGAGCAACAGAATCAAATAATCTAGCAATAAAAGGATGTGCTTTATTTTATAAAAATAGAGGAAAACATATTATTACAACATTAATAGAACATAAATCAGTTCTAGATAGTTGTCGATATCTTGAAAGTTTAGGTTTTAGGATAACATATTTAAAACCATTAAAAAATGGATTAATTGATTTAAAAGAAATAGAAAAAAAAATTTGTTCCGATACAATTTTAATTTCTATTATGCATGTAAATAATGAAATTGGAATCATTCAAAACATCAATTCAATTAGTAAAATATGTAAAAATAAAAAAATATTTTTTCATGTTGATGCTACTCAAAGTATAGGTAAAATTAAACTTGATCTACGAAAAGTACACATCGATTTACTTTCCTTTTCTTCACATAAAATTTACGGACCAAAAGGAATAGGAGGTTTATATATAAAAAGAAAACCTAGAATACGTTTAGTTCCACAAATACATGGAGGAGGGCATGAAAGAGGTTTTAGATCAGGAACATTAGCAGTACATCAAATAATGGGAATGAGTAAAGCATTTGAAATATGTAAAAAAGAAATGGATAATGAAAATAAAAAAATAATATCTTTAAGAAAATATTTCTGGAAAAAATTAAAAGATATAGAAGAAATTTATTTAAATAGCCCTTTTGATTTATGTGTACCAAATATTATAAATATTAGTTTTAATTATATAGAAGGAGAATCTTTAATTATGGCATTAAAAGATCTTGCTGTATCTTCTGGATCAGCTTGTACCTCAGCTAGTTTAGAACCTTCTTATGTATTACATGCTTTAGGAATCAAAGATGATTTAGCTCATAGTTCTATTAGATTTTCTATTGGTCGTTTTACTCAAAAAAAAGAAATTCGTTACGCAATCCAATTACTCCATAAATCAATAAAAAAATTAAGAAATATTTCCCCATTATGGGAAATGTATCAACAAGGAATAGATTTAAATTCTGTTAATTGGAATCAAAAATAAATAATTTAATTATTTTATTAATAAAAAATTAACAAGGAAAATAACATGTCGTACAGTAAAAAAGTATTAGAACATTATGAAAATCCTAAAAATGTAGGTACGTTTCAAAATTCTGAATCTGATCAAACAATCGGTACTAGTTTAGTTGGAGCACCTTCTTGTGGAGATGTAATGAAATTACAGATAAAAGTTAATAAAACAGGTGTAATAGAAGATGCTTGTTTTAAAACTTACGGTTGTGGATCTGCTATTGCATCTAGTTCCTTAATGACAGAATGGGTTAAAGGAAAATCTTTAAATCAAGCGCTAAAAATAAAAAATACAGAAATAGTTAAAGAATTATCTTTACCTCCTGTAAAAATTCATTGTTCAATATTAGCTGAAGATGCTATTAAAGAAGCTATTAAAGATTATAAAAAAAAAAATAATTTATCTAAGTAATATTTTTATTTTTAAAAAATGCAAGAGATGTGTTAAATTTGATATTTTAACACATCATATACAATTAAAAAAAATATATATGTTAATTGGAATAATTACTATATGAATTACTTTATTTTATTTAATTTACCCGAAATATTTAATTTAAAAAAAAAAAAAATCAAACAAAAATTTTATACACTTCAGAAAAAATATCATCCTGATTTTCATATAAATACAAAAAATCATGAAAAATATATAAAAAAATCAATAGAAATTAATAAAGGGTATAAAACATTAATTAATCCATTAAAAAGAATTGAACATTTATTGTCATTAAATATAAATTACAATTTGTATAATAAAAAAAACAAATGCGATAATGAAATAATAAAATTTCAATTTAATTTATACGAAAAATTTGAATACTATAAAAAAAAAAACAATCATACCATGCTAAAAAATTTTTTAGACAAAATCAATAAGTTAGAAAATTCTTTGTTTAATAAAATAGAAAAAAATATTAAAAAAAAAAATTGGGAAAAATCAATATTTTTGTTAAAATATATAAAATTTATTAATACTTTTCAAATATTTGTAAAAAAAAATATTTAATACGTTATTAATTCAAAAAACAAAAAAATAAAAAATTAAATTTTAGGAATAATAAAATATGGTTTACATTTTATTTATCATACATAAAAAAAAAAAAATATTAAAAAAAAGAATTCAATCGTTTCCAGGAGAATCTATTTTGGATGCAGCATTAAGAAACAATATATATATTGAACACGCTTGTGAAAAATCTTGTGCATGTACTACTTGTCATTGTTATATCATTAAAGGATCTAATACTATTTCTGTATGTCAAGAAAAAGAAGAAGATGCATTGGATAAAGCATGGAACTTACAAGAAAATAGTAGATTAACTTGTCAAGCAAAAGTAGGTAATGAAAATATTGAAGTAGAAATACCTTATTATTCAATTAACTATTCTGATTCAAATAAATAATTTTTTTATTTATTTAACATAAGGATTTTTTGTTTCTCGAAAAATTATTTTTAAATGAACACCAGTTAAATTTAATAATTCTTTAAAAGAATTTAATAAATATTTTTTATATGTATTATCAATATAATTTAATTTATTTCCATGTATGACAATTATTTGAGAATTTTTAAATATATTTTTATTTTTTTCAGGATGTGCAAATTTTAATTTACTTCTTTGTCCTTTTTGAATAGGTGGTTTATGTTTTTTAATAATTTTATGCAAAATATTTGTTAAAAAAGAAGAATTAAATTTTAATTGCAAAGAATGATAAGTTTTTTCTATAGATTGAAATATTTTATTAATATTTAAATTTTTTAAACAGGATATAAAATGTATATCAAAAAATTTAATGAATTTAATTTTAGAAATAATATTATTTCGAATTTTTTTTTTGTTTTTTTTGTCTACTAAATCCCATTTATTTATTATAATAATAATTGATTTTTCTAATTCTTCTATT
Source organism: Buchnera aphidicola (Kurisakia onigurumii) (assembly GCF_039394605.1). Lineage (NCBI taxonomy): Bacteria > Pseudomonadati > Pseudomonadota > Gammaproteobacteria > Enterobacterales > Erwiniaceae > Buchnera > Buchnera aphidicola. The sequence continues at coordinate 506,983 of NZ_CP135033.1, forward strand.
TTTCTTAAAATAGTTAAATCTTGTTTAGATATTTCTTCTTGTGAATTAAAAATCAATAAAATTAATTCACATTTTTTTACTGTTTGAATCGTTTTTTGTACAGATACTTTTTCTATACTATTCATATTTATTTTTTTTTTTCTAATTCCTGCTGTATCAAAAATACTATAATATTTTTTTTTGTACTGAAATAATACATGAATACTATCTCGTGTTGTTTCAGGAATATTAGAAGTAATTAGTCTATTCTCGTTAATAATCTTATTAATAAATGTAGATTTACCAACATTTGGTTTTCCAATAACTCCAATTGTTATTTTATTTTTTGTTATTTCTTCTTTTTTTACATTATCTATATTTTCTTTATTTTTTTTATTTTTTATATCAATATTTTTATGAATTTGTTTTAAACAAATATTTAACAAAATTTTAATTCCAATACCTTTCTTGGCAGAAATAAAATGAGTTTGATTGAATCCTAAACTAAAAAAATAAGATGAAATAGAATTTATATCAACTTTATCTACTTGATTTACTATTAAAAATATTTCTTTACTGCTTTTTCGTAATTTTTTCGCAATTTTTATATCTTGAAAAGTTAATTTATTTTTTGCATTAACTATAAAAAATACAATATCAGATTCTGCAATTGCTAATTTTGTTTGTTCATATATTTTATTATTAATAACATTACATTTTTTATTTTGTAATATTATTCCTGGAGTATCGATTAATTTAATTTTATGATTGGAAATGACACAAGTACCATAATTTCTATCTCTAGTAGTATTTTTAATATTTGATACTATAGCAATATTATTGTTTAAAATCCTATTAAACAATGTAGATTTACCTACATTAGAACTTCCAATTAAAGAAATAATTAATTTCATATTAATACTCTTGATTTTTATTCGTTAAATTTATAAAATTAAATAATATTATTTATTAATAATGAGAATATTATAATTTATTTTTTATAAAATTTTTAATAAATTACTAAAAATATGCGATTTTAATTTTTAATATATCTTGACTCAATTTTTCTTTTTCTAACTGTAAACTCATTTTCCAAAATTTAATGGCTTTCTCCTGTTTACCTAAAATTAAAAAAATATCTCCTTTTATATTATAAATATATTTTTGAAAATTTTGATCAGAAATTTTTTCTAATGTATTTAAAGAATTATTTAATTCTTTATTTTCAATTTGTATTTCCGATATCTTAATGAGTAATAAATTCTTTAAAAAATTATCTTTAACATATATTAACTGATTTTTTAACAATATAATTGATTTTTTTAATTTTTTATGTGCAATGTAATAATTACATAATTTTAAATAAGAAAAAAATGTATTGATATTATCATTTTTTTTTTTTAAATATGTTTTTTTTAATTTATTAAAAAAAATATTTTCATCATTTTTTAATTTTTTAAAAGAAATATTATTTTTTATACAATAAATTTTATTATAAAAAATTATATTTTGTGTACTTATGGTATTTTCATAATTTTTATTAAAAAATATTATTATAATTATAAAAAATAATATGATAAAAACCATTATACATTTTTTTTTTTTTTTCATTTTTTTCATTTTTTTATTTTATTAAAATTATATTTTTTAATTTTTTTGAATATTTTTGTAATTTTAAAATAATTATAATATAATTTTTTTAACAAAATATATATTTATCATAAATAAATAAAAAATATTTTTTATTGTTTATTTTTTTACTATTATTATTATTTTTTTTATTTGTAATTAAAAAATGATTTTTTATAAAAAATTTATATTTTATAATAAGATAAAAAATAATAATAATTAATATTATAATTTTTTAAAAAAAATGTAAATAAACACATTATTTTATTTATTTTCAGAACAAACTTATTTTATTAATATTTTTAAAAAAATATTAAAAAGTATTGAAATAAAAAATATATATAAAAACAAAAAAAATAAATAATAATTTACATTGAAAAAATGTAAAATTAAATATTTTTACTTCATGCATTTTTTTAATTTTGTAAAGGATTATTC
>NZ_CP135034.1 GCF_039394605.1 Buchnera aphidicola (Kurisakia onigurumii)
TCTATTGCTGTAAAAAATCTTCTATTGCTGTAAAAAATCTTCTATTGCTGTAAAAAATCTTCTATTGCTGTAAAAAAAAACAATAGATGCATTAATAAAAAAAAATACATGCATTCTAAAAAAATAGATGCAAAATTACATAAATTATTAATCTTTATAAAAAGAAATATAACATAAAGAAAATTTATATTAAAAATTTAAAGAAAAAATATTAAAATACATAACTTAATAAGAAAATTTGAAAAAAATAATCTATTAATATATAATTGAAAAAAATAAAATTAATATTTTTTATTTTAAAAAATCTTTTAATAAATTATTTTAATAACTCCTCATTCTTTTAATATTCTACCTTGATATTCTTAAAAAAAATGAAAAAAAAATATAACATAGCTGTTTTGCCTGGAGATGGAATTGGACCAGAAATAATGAAACAAGCTTATAAAATAATAAAAATAATTAATCAAAAATTTCCTATAGTATTAAATACTCAAGAATATGACGTAGGAGGTATTGCAATTGATAAATTTAATAATGCTCTTCCAAAAGATACTATTGAAGGATGCAAAAAATCTCATGCGATTTTATTTGGATCTGTTGGAGGAAATAAATGGAATCATCTTCCTGAAGAAAAAAGACCAGAAAAAGCTAGTTTATTATTTTTAAGAAAAAAATTTGATCTTTTTTTAAATATTAGACCTTCGAAACTAGAAAGTGAACTATTCTATTTATCTCCTTTAAGACAAGATATTAGCAAAAAAGGTTTTGATATAATGTGTATACGAGAATTAACTGGAGGTATATATTTTGGAAAATCTGAATATGATAAATCAAAAGAATATGCTTTTGATACTGAAAATTATTTTAAAAATGAAATAATTAGAGTGGCAAAAAAAGCTTTTCAATTAGCTCAAACAAGAAAAAAAAAAATCGTATCGATAGATAAAGCAAATGTATTAAAAACATCTATTTTATGGAGAAAAACAGTAGATGAAATTTCTATTAATTTTCCGGAAATAAAATTATCTCATATGTATATTGATAATGCAACTATGCAATTAATTAGAAATCCTTCTAAATTTGATGTAATTCTTTGTTCAAATCTTTTTGGAGATATATTATCAGATGAATGTGCAGAAATAAGTGGATCAATTGGTATGTTACCTTCTGCTAGTATTAATGAAAATAATTTTGGATTATATGAACCCGCAGGAGGATCTGCTCCAGAAATTGCAGGAAAAAATATAGCTAATCCCATAGCTCAAATATTATCTTTATCGATGTTAATACGTTATTCAATTGGAAATATAAAAATTGCTGATTTAATAGATTCTTCTGTAAAAGAAGCTTTATTAAAAAATTTTAAAACAAAAGACATTTCTAGAAATGGAGAAAATTATATTTCTACAGAAGATATGGGAAATATAATATGCAAATTTTTATTAAAAAGGATATAAAATATGGAAAAAACTCTATATGAAAAAATATTTGATTCACATGTAATATACGAAAAAAAAAATCATATTCCATTAATATATATTGATTTACATTTATTACATGAAGTTACTTCTCCTCAAGCTTTTGAATCTTTAGAAAATAAAAAAAGATCAGTTTTTAGACCAAAAAAAACATTTGCTACCATGGATCATAATGTTTCTACTATCAGTAATAATATTTTTGCTTCAGGAGAAATGGCTGCAATACAAATGCAAGAATTAAAAAAAAATTGTAAAAAAAATAATATTTCATTATATGATATAAATCATTCAAAACAAGGTATTATACACGTTATTAGTCCTGAAGAAGGATTAACATTACCAGGTATGACAATTGTGTGTGGAGATTCACATACATCCACTCATGGTGCTTTTGGTGCTTTAGCATTTGGAATTGGTACATCAGAAGTAGAACATGTTTTAGCAACACAAACATTACAACAAAAAAAATATAAAACGATGCATATTAAAATAAATGGAATTTTAAATAAATATGTTACATCCAAAGATGTAATTTTGTTTATAATAAGAAAATTAGGTACTAGTGGGGGTAGAGGTTTTGTAATAGAGTTTTCCGGTTCTGTAATTGATAATTTTTCAATGGAAAGTAGAATGACTTTATGTAATATGTCTATTGAAATGGGAGCTAAATCCGGAATTATTGCACCTGACGATACTACTTTTAATTATTTACAAAATAAATTATTTTCACCTAAAAATGAAAAATGGAATAAAGCAATAAATTACTGGAAAAAATTAAAAAGCGATAAAAAAGCAATTTTTAATAAAAAAATAAAATTCAATGTATCTAATTTAAAACCTCAAGTTACATGGGGTACAAATCCTTCTCAAACTGTTTGTATAGATAGTAATATACCTTATTCTGATGATTTTAAATGTGAAATAGAAAAACAAGAATTTTTAAAATCACTAGAGTATATGAAATTAAAACCAGGAACAAAAATAGAAGATATTTCTATTAACAAAGTTTTTATTGGTTCTTGTACTAATTCTAGAATAGAAGATTTACGTTTAGTAGCAAAAATAGTAAAAAATAAAAAAATATGTTCTCAAGTTAATGCAATTATTGTTCCAGGTTCGAAACAAGTAAAAAAGCAAGCTGAAAAAGAAGGGTTAGCAAAAATTTTCATAAATGCAGGTTTTGAATGGAGATTACCAGGATGTTCTATGTGTTTAGCAATGAATGATGATCGATTAAAAAAAGGAGATCGTTGTGCTTCAACTAGTAATAGAAATTTTGAAGATAGACAAGGTAGAGGAGGAAAAACTCATTTGGTAAGCCCTTCTATGGCCGCAGCTGCAGCTATATACGGAAAATTTGTTGATATTAGAAAAATAAATTTCTAAATATAAAAAGGATATGTAAAAATATGAATCAATTTTCTCATTATGAAAGTATAATTACACCAATAGATTTGCCCAATATAGATACGGATGCTATCATACCAAAACAATTTTTAAAAAAAGTTACAAAAAAAGGTTTTGGTAAACATTTGTTTAATAACTGGAGATATATTGATAAAAATAATTCAATTATTAATCCAGATTTTCCTATAAATAAAAAAGAATATAAAAATTCTAGTATTTTATTAACAAGAGATAATTTTGGGTGTGGTTCTTCTAGAGAACATGCTGCTTGGGCTTTAAAAGATTATGGTTTTCAAGTTATTATATCTTCTAGTTTTTCAGATATATTTTATATTAACGGTTTTAACAATCAAATTTTATTAATTCAATTAAATAAAATAGAAATAAATGAAATATTCAGTATTATCAAAAAAAAATCATCTACAATGGCATTTATTAATTTAATTGAAAATTTTGTTTTAGTAAATAATAAAAAATATAATTTTAAAATAAATGATTTTTATAAATTATGTATTTTAAATAATTTAGACAATATTGATTGTACTATGCAACACAAAGAAAAAATTATACAATACGAAAAAAAAATACCTAATTTTTTTAAATAAAAATAATAAATCTTTATTAAAAGTTTTTTATTAATTTAAATAAAAGGAAATGTATGAAAGAAAAAGTTATAATTTTAGATACAACCCTTAGGGATGGAGATCAATCTTTATTAGTTGGTTTAAAACCAAAAAATAAATTAAAAATAGCTTTAGCATTAGAAAAATTAGGTATAGACATAATTGAAGCTGGTTTTCCAATATCCTCACCAGGAGATTTTCAAGCAGTACAGTTAATATCTAAAAATATACGAAATAGTAAAATATGTTCATTATCTAGATGTATAGAAAAAGATATTTATACAGCAGCTGAAGCTATGTCTAAATCAAAAAATTTTCGAATTCATTTATTTATTGGAACATCAGATTTACATGTAAAACAAAAATTAAGAAAAAATTTTGAAGAAATTATAGACATGTCTATTTTTTCTATTAAAAAAGCATTAAAATATACTGATGATATACAATTTTCATGTGAAGATGCAGGTAGAACATCTTTAGATAATTTATGCAAAATTGTAGAAAAAGTAATAAAAAATGGAGTGAAAACAGTAAATATACCTGATACTGTAGGATACACAATACCTAGTCAATTTAAAAATATAATAAAATTTTTATATGAAAAAGTACCTAATATTGATAAGGCAATTATTTCAGCTCATTGTCATAATGATTTAGGAATGGCATCAGGAAATGCAATATCCTCAATTGAATCAGGAGTTCGTCAAATTGAAGGTACTATTACTGGTATTGGAGAAAGAGCCGGAAATACTGCTTTAGAAGAGATTATTTTAGCTATAAAAATACATTCTGAAAAATTAGGTGTTTACACAAATATAAATTTTAAAGAAATTTATAAAACAAGTAAATTAATTAGTAAATTATGTAATTCTCCAATATCTTCAATTAAAGCAATTATTGGAAAAAATGCTTTTTTACATTCATCGGGAATTCATCAAGACGGGTTTTTAAAAAATAGAAAAAATTATGAAATTATTAATCCTAAAATAATAGGAGCTAAAGAAACTAAATTGAATTTAACAGCAAAATCAGGTAGAGCAGCAATTCAATATCATATGAATAGAATGGGGTATAAGAATCAGGATTATAATTTAAATAAACTATATTCACGTTTTCTTGTATTAGCTGATGATAAAGGAAAAGTTTTTGATTACAATTTAGAAGAATTAGCTTTTATTAAAAATAACGATAATAATAAAAAATATTTTTCAATAAAATATTTTAAATACAAAATAAAACAAAATGGAATTTACAAACTATCTATTTCTTTAATATGTGGAAATACAATTCGAAAGGAAAAAATAGTTTCAAAAAAAGGAATTTTATATTCTTTATATAAAATTATTGTACGAATTACTAATCTAAAATTCTTAATAAAAAATTTTCAAGTAATACAAACATATTCTAAAAAAAATATTTTTAAAGAAAAAAGCAAATCTTTAATAACAGTAGAATATGAAAAAAGAATATTTCATGGAGAAAATATATCATCAAATTCTATAAAATCGTCTTTAAAATCTATAATTAATATTTTAAATATTATTTGGATGTATAAAATTATAAAAAATAAAAAAATTTAATTAAAAGTTTTAACACAAAATTATTAATATTAAAAAATGTATAATTTAAAAGAAATAAAATACTTCTCTTGTGCTAAAAATGGGTGGTACAAGAGAAATACTGATTTTTTTTAAAATATATTTTTTTATATTTTAAAATTCTTTAATACAATTTTTAGAAAAGGAAAAAAAATGGAAAAAATTATTGCGAATATTATATATGCATCTAGATGGCTTATGTTCCCAGTTTATATTGGATTATCTTTCGGATTTATTTTATTAACTGTAAAATTTTTTCAACAAATTATATATGTCATTCCTGAAATATTAACAATGTCAGAATCAGGATTAGTTTTAATCGTACTTTCTTTAATTGATATAGCTCTTGTTGGAGGTTTATTAGTTATGGTTATGTTTTCTGGATACGAAAATTTTATAGAAAAAATGGAAACTACCAAAGGGAAAAAAAGATTAAGTTGGATGGGTACAATGGATGTCAATTCAATAAAAAATAAAGTAGCATCATCAATTGTAGCTATTTCTTCTGTACATTTACTTCGATTATTTATGGATGCAGATAAAATTCCAGATAATAAAATTATGTGGTGTATAATTATACATTTAACTTTTGTTGTTTCTGCTTTTGGTATGGCTTATATAGATAAAATGAGTAAAAAACATTACTCTTAGATATTTTTTAAAATTAATATTGATTAAATATATTTATTATGTAAAATATAATTTTTAAGATATCTAATTTAAATTTAAAAAATTTATTTAATATATTATTAATTAATATAAAATAAGTGTAAAATCTAGTGGCTAGAAAAAATTATATAAAAAATAACAACCCTTTTTTTAGACCTTCTAAAATTAGAAAAAAAATATCATATTTTATTAAATATGCTATGAAACAAGCTTCAAAAATAGATGTAGCTAGAAGTAAATTAAATAATCATGCAATAAGATCAAAAAAGAAATATGAAAATCAAGTAATATGTAGATTTAGACGTTTAAACGAACATAGAGCATGTGCTATGCGAGCAATGGTACAAGCAATGTTATATCATTTTAACGATATATCTAATTTAGTTGAAGCTTCTGTAGAGCAGTTATCTGATGAATGTGGATTATCTACTACTTCTCAAGCAGGAAACAAATCGATTACTCGAGCTTCAAGATTGATCACTCATTTTATGGAACCAATGGGTTTTGTAACATCTATTAAAAAAAAAAATGATAATAATTCTAGAATATTTTATAAACAAATTAAATTAAATCCAAAATTTTTTATGTTATTAAATATTTTTAAAATAAAAAAAGAAAAAAAAACAAAAATTAATAAAAAAAATTTTTTGGAGTCATCTTTAACATTGAAAGAAATAACAAAAATATCTAGTTTTAACTTAGATGAAAAAATAACTAAAAAAAAAATTTTAAATGCTTTAATTAATCAATATACTGCTATTGAATTAACTAAAATGGGATCAAAAGGTTTAAAAAATAAAGTAAATTTAGAATATTCTAACTTAAAAAAAATAATAAAAGCTTTATCTAATTCATAAAATATAAAAATTTTAATTTTTTATAATTTTATAAAAAATTAAAAAATATCTATTCATAAAAAATTATTTATAATAAGAAAAAAATGTTATATAAAAGAAATTATATTAAAAATTCTACACCAATTTTTACCCCTCCGAAAGGAAATAAACCTAGACCAGCATTTATTCAATATGCAATAAAAAAAGCAAAAGAAACAGATGTAGCAAGAGGAGCAATACATTATATTATTAAACCTAAAGATCCAAAAACAGGAGAATTTTTACATCGAGAAAGACGTTTAAACGAACATAGAGCATGTGCTATGCGAGCAATGGTACAAGCAATGTTATACCATTTTAATTTATCTTCAGAAATAGTTCAAGCTTCTGTAGAGCAGTTATCTGATGAATGTGGATTATCTACTACTTCTCAAGCAGGAAACAAATCGATTACTCGAGCTTCAAGATTGATCACTCATTTTATGGAACCAATGGGTTTTGTAAAATCTGAAAAAAAATGGGATCCTGTTTTAAGAAATTATATGCCTAAAATGATTTCTTTAACACCATTATTTTTTATGTTATTTGATATATCTTCTGAAAGATTATATAATGCAAGAATACAACAATTAGGATGGATTAATAAAAATTTATTAGAAAAGGGTTTTAAAAAAATTTCTTTTGTAGAAGCTAAACAAAGAAGTATTGATGCAAGAATTAGAAGTATTTTAAAATATAGAGAATCAAAACATTTATTTTTTAAAAAGAAAAGAAAAGCTGAAAAAATGTTTTCTTTAGAAGAAAAAGAAGCAAAACAAAAAATATTAACATTTTTAGTCAAAAGATATTCTTTATCTGAATTAGGAAAAATGGGATTGCAAGGCTTAAAAAAACAAGTAAATACAGAATATTATTATTTAAAAAAATTAATAACTACTCCATATAAGGAATTTTATTCCAAACAAAAAAATTAGATATTTAATAAATTATAATTTAAAAAAAATAATTAAATTCACTATATATTCAAGTGTAAAAATCTTCTATTGCTGTAAAAAATCTTCTATTGCTGTAAAAAATCT
>NZ_CP135035.1 GCF_039394605.1 Buchnera aphidicola (Kurisakia onigurumii)
TCTGAAATAAGAGAAATATAAGTCTGAAATAAGAGAAATATAAGTCTGAAATAAGAGAAATATAAGTCTGAAATAAGAGAAATAAATGCAAAAACTATTGACAATTCTTAATTTACCCCCCCTTACCTCCTTTTTAAGTTTTAATAGATGCAAAAAATAGGTTAATTTTATGAATTTTCAACAAGATATGCAAACGGTCGGTGCATAAGTTGTGGAAAACCTGGGTATAAGATGTTGATAAGTCTGGGGATAACTTTTTTTTTTCAACAAATTTGAATTTTTTTTTTTTTGAATTTCAATAAATAAATTTAAAAAAATGTTATAAAAAACTTTTAATAATTTATTTAAAAACCTATAAAAATATATTTTTATAGGTTTTTTAATTCTTTTTTATAATTTTAAATAAAATTTATAAGAATATTATTTATATATATATATTTATATGTTATTCTTTTATTATTTTATATGTTTTAATTATTTTATTTTTATAATAATTAATTTAATGTTTATAATGTATTATTATTATTTGTTTAAAAACAAAAATATGTTAGTTAACATATATATATATAGTGTAAAATCGAAATTTTAAATAAAAAAAAAGTTTTTTATACCAAAATTTCTAAATATAATCAAAAAATTGAATTTAAATCACAAAATATTATAGAAATTAATGATAAAAATGCATTTATTAAAAATTTTTTTGTTTTAAAAAATTTACTAAAAAAGGAAATAATTAATATAAAAAAATATGATGAAAAAATAATTATAAAAATGCACATATTTTTACTAAAAATTATTTATTGCAAGAAAATTAAAAAAATACAGAATAAAAATTAATTTCAATGTTTTTTATTCATTTTTTTTTAAAAGGAAAAGTAAAAAATTGAAAAAATCTTTGTGATTATTTTTAATTATATTTAATTATTAAAAAGTTTAAAAATATGAAAAATGAAAATAAACAATGTGAAATTGAAATAATAAAAAAAAAATCTATTTATCATCCTGATCCTACTGTAGTTTTTCAGGAAATATGTCAGAAAAAAAAAAATACTTTGCTTTTAGAATCATCTGAAATAAATACTAAAAAAAATTTAGAAAGTATGATGATTATAGATACTTCTATAAGAATTACTGCTTACGGAATGAAAGTAAAATTTGAATCTTTTACTCCTAACGGTAAAAAAATTTTACCAATTATTGATTTTTTTTTATCAAAAAAATCAGAAATATTTTCTTCTCCAAATAGTAGAATTTATAAATTTCCTGAAAAAAAAAAATATATTAATGAAGATGAAAAATTAAAATCAAGTTCCATTTTGGATTCAATTAGATGTTTGTTATTTCAAGTAATAAAAAATCCTACTAATTCTCCTAAAGCTATATTTTTAGGTGGATTTTTTTCATATGATTTAATATCTATTTTTGAGGAAATTCCAAGTTTTTTGTCAAAAAATAATTGTCCAGATTTTTGTTTTTATTTAGCAGAAATTCTTTTAATTTTAGATCATAAAAAAAAAGTATGTACTATTCAATCTACTCGTTTTAATAACTCTATTTCAGAAAAAATAAGATTAAAAAATAGAATTTCAGAAATACATTTACAATTAAAAAAAATAGAAAATAAAATACCTATTAAACATAAAAAAAATTACCAAAATCTAAAAAATGTTGTTACCAACCAAAGTGATTCTAAATTTATAAATACAATTAAAAAAATAAAAAAATTAATTTGTAAAGGTGATATTTTTCAAATTGTACCATCCAGAAAATTCTTTATGAAATGTAAAAATCCATTTTTATCATATCAAATATTAAAACATGATAATCCAAGTCCTTATATGTTTTTTATGAACGATTCAAAATTTTCATTATTTGGTGCATCTCCTGAAAGTTCTTTAAAATTCAATCCTAAAAATAGAATTATAGAGTTATATCCTATTGCTGGTACAAGACGTCGGGGATTTAATAAAAATGGAAAAATAAATTGGGATTTAGATAGTAAAATAGAATTGGAAATGAGAAGTAATTGTAAGGAGATAGCAGAGCATATTATGCTTGTAGACCTAGCTAGAAACGATTTAGCACGGATTTGTGAACCAGGTAGTAGATATGTTGCTAATTTAACAAAAGTTGATAAATATTCCCATGTTATGCACTTAGTATCTCATGTAGTAGGAAAATTAAAAAAAGGATTAGATGCTTTACACGCTTATCAAGCTTGTATGAATATGGGTACATTAAGTGGTGCTCCTAAAATAAAAGCTATGGAATTAATTTCTCATTTTGAAGGTGAAAGAAGAGGGACTTACGGAGGAGCTATAGGATATTTAACTGCTTCTGGTTTTCTTGATTCATGCATCATTATACGATCAGCATATGTTGAAAAAGAAATGGCTATAGTGCAATCAGGAGCAGGAATAGTATTGGATTCTATTCCTCAAGAAGAAGCAAATGAAAGTAGAAATAAAGCACAAGTAGTTTTAAACTCTATATTTTTATCAAATCAAAAACATAAAATTTAAAAAAATAAAGAGTAGTTTAATAAAAATGACTAATATTATAGTTTTAGATAATTTTGATTCCTTCATTTATAATTTGGTTGATCATTTGAGATATAAAAATCATCAAGTAAACATTTATCGTAATGACATAAAACCAAATATAATAATTGAACATTTATTACATTTAAAAAATTCTATTTTAATTCTTTCTCCTGGACCAGGAACACCAAAAAATTCAGGATATATGATGAATATTTTAAAAGAAATAAAAGGTAAAATACCTGTTATAGGAATTTGTTTAGGTTTTCAAGCTATCATTGAATTATATGGTGGAAAAATTGGATTATCCAAAGAAATATTACATGGTAAAAAATCATTGATATATCATGATGAAAAAGATATGTTTCAAAATATACCTAATCCTTTTTTTGCTGCTAGATATCATTCCTTAGTTGGAATTAATATTCCAAATGATTTAAAAATAAATGCTCATCATTCAAGTTTACCTATGGCAATAAAAAATATTCAAGATGTTATATGCGGTTTTCAATTCCATCCAGAATCTATTCTAACTGTAGAAGGAACAAAAATTTTAGACCAAACTTTAGACTGGATAAAAAAAATAAAAAGAAAAAAAATAAAAAAATCAAAAAATTAACAATTTATATTTTAAAAATTTTTATTTTTTTTATTCTTTATTTTTTTTATTTTTTCTTGCTTATTTTTATTTTTTTATCCCTGTTTTTAACGTACAGGGATAAAATAAAGTTGTGATTTTTTTAAGTCTGAAATAAGAGAAATATAAGTCTGAAATAAGAGAAATATAAGTCTGAAATAAGAGAAATATAAGTCTGAAATAAGAGAAATATAAG